>JAOUJD010000040.1 GCA_029883565.1 Burkholderiaceae bacterium | reverse complement strand
GCATCGTCAGGTAGTTGCCCTTCAGGCGACCCGCCACGGCGGCGCGCACCGACGCCGACGTGACGTGCTGCAGCTCGCCACGAACCTCGATGGCCCGCAGCGAGAAGTAGGGCCGCTGTGCCAGCCAGACCAGCGCGCCGCCCGCCACCACCAGCCCCGCACAGGTCGCGGCGAGCAGGGCAAGCGTATTCATCAGGCGCACGCTGTTCATGCCCGGCCCCCGTCGTCGAGGGCCGCGTCCTGCAGGATGCGCAGCACGAGGTCTTCGTAGCTCATCCCCACTGCACGTGCCGCCATCGGGACGAGCGAGTGCCCGGTCATGCCGGGCGACGTGTTGAGCTCGAGCAGGAAGGGCTCGTCGCGGTTCGACAGCATCACGTCGACGCGACCCCACCCGCGCGCACCCAGCACGCCGTAGGCACGCACGCAGAGTTCCCGGATCTGCGCCGCGAGCCCGGCGTCCACCGGTGCCGGGCAGAGGTACTGGGTCTCGTCGCTGAAGTACTTGTTGTGATAGTCGTAGTTCGCGCCCGGCGCCCGGATCTCGATCAGCGGCAGCGCCTCCGCGTTCCGTCCTTCGCCGAGCACGGCGCAGGTCAGCTCGCGGCCGGCGATGAACTGTTCGGCCAGCACGACGGAGTCGTACTTCGCCGCCAGCGCGTAGGCGCTGGCCATCTCCGAGTAGCCCGCCACTTTCGCGATGCCGATCGTCGAACCCTCGTGCGGCGGCTTGGTGATCAGCGGCAAGCCGAGTTCGTCGACGGCGGCGTTGAGTTCTGCCCGGTCGCCGCTGGCCAGCACGCGGTAGCGCGGCGTCGGGATCCCTTCCTGCAGCCAGATGCGCTTGGCCGCGAGCTTGTCGATCGCGATGGCCGAGGCCTGCACTCCGCTGCCGGTGTACGGCACGCGCAGCGTTTCCAGCACGCCCTGGATCGTCCCATCCTCGCCGCCGCGCCCATGCAAGGCGATGAACACGCGATCGAACTTCGCGGCCTCGAGCTCCGCGAGCGACTGCGTGCCGGGATCGAACGCGTGCGCATCGACTCCGCGCGACTGCAGCGCCTTCAGCACCCCCGTGCCGGACATGATCGACACTTCGCGCTCCGACGAGCGGCCGCCGTACAGCACGCCGACCTTGCCGAGCGCCTTGACGTCGACGCTCATTCCGCTCCTCCACCGGCAAGCCGGGCCGGCAGCTGGCCGATCGAGCCTGCTCCCATCGTGATGACCACGTCGCCGTCGCGCACGACGTCCATCAGCGCATCCGGCATCGCCTCGATCGTCTCGGCGAAGACGGGCTCGACCTTGCCCGCGACCCGGATGGCGCGCGCGAGCGAGCGCCCGTCGGCGGCCACGATCGGCGCCTCGCCGGCCGCGTACACCTCGGCGAGCAACAGCGCATCGCAGGTGGACAGCACCTTGACGAAGTCCTCGAAGCAGTCCCGCGTGCGCGTGTAACGATGCGGCTGGAACGCAAGGACGATGCGTCGCCCCGGAAAGGCGCCGCGCGCCGCGTCGAGCGTCGCGGCCATCTCGACCGGGTGATGACCGTAATCGTCGATCAGGGTGTAGTGGCCGCCACCCGCCACGGGCAGTTCGCCATGCCGGGCGAAACGGCGTCCGACGCCGGTGAACTCGGCGAGGGCGCGGACGATGGCGGCGTCCGGCACGCCCAGCTCCGTGCCCACCGCAATCGCCGCAAGGGCGTTGGCGACGTTGTGCACCCCGGGCAGGTTCAGCGTCACGTCGAGCGGACCCGCGGACTCGCGCAGCACGCGGAAACGCATCTGCGTGCCCTGCGCGCGGGCTTCGACCGCGCGCACCTGCGCCTCCGCGGCGAATCCATAGGTGACGACAGGCTTGGACACGAAGGGCAGGATTTCGCGAACGTGGCGGTCGTCGATGCACAGCACCGCGCTGCCATAGAAGGGCAGCCGCGACAGGAAGTCGACGAAGGCCTGCTTCAGCCGCGCGAAGTCATGGCCGTACGTCTCCATGTGGTCGTTGTCGATGTTGGTGACGACTGCGGCGACCGGCATCAGGTTCAGGAACGACGCGTCCGACTCGTCCGCTTCCACGACGATGTAGTCGCCGGTCCCGAGTCGCGCATTGGCGCCCGCCGAATTCAGGCGGCCGCCGATCACGAACGTCGGGTCGAGGCCGCCGGCCGCGAGCACGCTCGCCACCAGGCTGGTCGTCGTCGTCTTGCCGTGCGTGCCGGCGATCGCGATGCCCTGTTTCAGCCGCATCAGCTCGGCGAGCATCACGGCGCGCGGCACGACAGGCACGCGGCGCGCGCGGGCGGCAAGGACCTCGGGATTGCTCTGAGACACCGCGGTGGAAACCACGACTGCGTCGGCCCCTGCGATGTGATCGGCGGCATGGCCCTGGCAGATCGTCGCGCCGAGACCAGCAAGACGCCTGGTCGTCGCGCTGGCGGTGATATCCGAGCCGCTGACCCGGTAGCCGAGGGTGAGCAGCACCTCGGCGATCCCGCTCATGCCGCTGC
The DNA here is from genome assembly GCA_029883565.1 of Burkholderiaceae bacterium. Classification (GTDB taxonomy): domain Bacteria; phylum Pseudomonadota; class Gammaproteobacteria; order Burkholderiales; family Burkholderiaceae_F; genus JAOUJD01. The sequence continues at coordinate 13,077 of JAOUJD010000040.1, read as the reverse complement.
CGCCGATGCCGACGAAATGGATGTGCTTCACGGCGTGCTTCATGCGGCCACCTTCTCGATCACCGAGGCGACGGTCTCGGTGGCCCTCGGCTTGCCGATCGCGCGCGCCGCCTCGGCCATCGACAGCAGCCGCGCGCGGTCGAGGCCCGTCAGCAGGCGGGCGAGGCTGTCGGCCGTCAGGTCGGCCTGCGGCAGGTGGATCGCCGCGTTGCGCGCGGCCATGAACTCCGCGTTGGTGCGCTGGTGCCGGGTCGTCGAGATCACCAGCGGCACCAGGATGCTGGGCACGCCCGCCACGGCGAGTTCCGTGACGGTGATCGCGCCGGCGCGCGCCAGCACCAGGTCCGCGACCGCGTAGCGCGCCGCCATGTCGTCGACGAACGTGACGATCTCCGCCTGCACCCCGACGGCGGCGTACGCCGAGCGCACTGCATCGATGTGCTTCGCTCCACACTGGTGGACGACGTGCGGCCGGCGCTCGGCCGGAATCCTGGCCAGCGCCGGCGGAACCGTTTCGTTCAGCACCTGCGCGCCGAGACTGCCGCCGATCACCAGCAACCGGAGCGGGCCCGAGCGTCCCGCGAAGCGCTGCGCCGGCTCCGCCACGGCGGCGATCTCCGGGCGAACCGGGTTGCCGGTCACGAGTCCTTTGTCGCCGGCCTTGCGTGCTGCCTCGCCGTCGAAGCCACAGAGCACGCCCGACGCCAGCGGCTTGAGCAGCGTGGTCGACATCAACGGCGCCGCATCGGCGTTCAGAAGGACGATGGGCACGCCGAGCGTTCCGGCCGCCATGCCCGCGGGGACGGCAACGTAGCCGCCGGTGGAGAACAGCGCGTCCGGTCGGTCGGTGCGGATGATGCGGCGGCTCTGCCAGAGCGCGCGCAGCAGCGTGAACCCGCCGAGCAGCATCGTCTTCATCCCCTTGCCGCGCAGCCCGGAGAAGTCGATCGCATTGAAGGCAATGCCGCGCGGCTCCACAAGACCGCGCTCCATGCCGGCCTGCGTGCCCAGCCAGCTCACCGACCAGCCGCGGCGCTGAAGTTCGCCGGCGACCGCGAGACCGGGCATCACATGCCCGCCCGTACCTGCCGCGACGACCATCAGCCGCTTCATGTGCGGCCTCCGCGCATCAGGATCCGGTTCTCCTTGTCGACGCGCAGCAGGATCGCGAGCGCGGTCAGGGTCGACAGCAGCGCGGAGCCGCCGTAGCTCATCAGCGGCAGCGTCAGGCCCTTGGTCGGCAGCAACCCGGTGGCAACGCCGATGTTGATGAAGGTCTGCACGCCGATCCAGAGCCCCACGCCCTGCGCCACGAGGCCGGCGAACGTGCGCTCGAGCGCGATCGCCTGCCGCCCGATCTCGAACGCGCGCTTCACCAGCCAGTAGAACAGCACGACGACGGTCAGCACCCCGACGAGACCGAGTTCTTCTCCGAGCACGGCCAGGATGAAGTCGGTATGGGCCTCCGGCAGGTAATGCAGCTTCTCGACGCTGCCGCCCAGGCCAACGCCGAACCACTCGCCCCGCCCGAACGCGATCAGCGAATGGGACAGCTGGTAGGCCTTGCCCAGCGCATTGCCTTCCGACCACGGATCGAGGTACGCGAAGATGCGCTCGCGCCGCCAGGGCGACAGCCAGATCACGAGCATGAAGGCGGCGGCCAGGACCGCCGTGATGCCGGCGAACAGTCGCCCGTTGACGCCTCCCAGGAACAGGATCCCCATCGCGATGGCGACGATGACGCCGAACGCTCCCAGGTCCGGCTGCAGCAGCAGGAGCGCACCGATCAGCGCCATCACGACCGCCATCGGAAGGAAGCCCCTGGCGAAGTGGTGCATGTAGTCCTGCTTGCGGACCGTGAAGTTGGCCGCATACAGCACGCACGCCACCTTCATCAGCTCGGAAGGTTGCAGGTTCAGGATGCCCAGCGGCACCCAGCGGCGCGCGCCGTTGACACCCTTGCCGAGGCCGGGGATCAGCACGAGCACGAGCAGCACCATGGCGCTCGCGAAGATCCAGGGCGCAAGCCGCTGCCAGGTGCCCATGGGCACCTGGAACGCGACGACGGCCGCACAGAAGGCGATTGCAAGCGAAGAAAGGTGGCGCGCCAGGAAGTACGTGGGCGCCACGTTGTAGCGGGGCGAATCCGCCAGCGCGATCGACGCGGAGTAGACCATCACCGTGCCGAGCAGGATCAGCGCAAGCACCACGCCGACCAGTGCGCGATCGACGCCTGGCAACGCCGAGTGCGTCTTCGCAAGCGCGCCGGAAGCGCCGAGGCCGGCAAAGGCCATCATCGGACCGATCGCGTCGGCCTCGCGACGGCGGCCGCGCCGCCGCGTCCAGTCGGTGAACCGCTTCAGCACGGCTGGCCGACCTCGGCGGCGAGTTCACGCACGGCCTCGGCGAAGACCTCCGAGCGGTGCACATAGTTGCGGAACATGTCGAGGCTGGCGCAGGCCGGGGAGAGCAGCACTGCGTCGCCCTCCCGCGCCGCGCCGGCGGCGCTGCGGACCGCCTCCGGCAGCGACCCGGCCTGGTGCAGCGGCACGAGCGATGCGCCTTGGGCGAGCACGCCCCGGATCGCGTCCGCGTCCCGGCCGATCAGCACCACGGCGCGGGCGTGGCGCGCGACGGGCGCGGCCAGCGGAGCGAAGTCCTGCCCCTTGCCGTCGCCTCCCAGGATGACGACCAGCTTGCGACCCTCGGCGCCCAGCCCGTCGAGGGCGGCCACGGTCGCGCCGACGTTGGTGCCCTTGCTGTCGTCGAAGTACTCGATGCCGCCGATCGTCGCGATCGGCTCCACCCGATGGGGCTCCCCGCGATAGGAACGAAGCGCGTGCAGCAGCGGGCCGAGCGGGCAGCCGACCGCGCGCGCCAGCCCCAGCGCCGCCAGCGCGTTGAGCGCGTTGTGACGACCCCGGATCCGCAGCGCGTCGGTCGGCATCAGGCGATGCACGTGAAGCTCGACCGGAACGGCAGGCAGTTCCGCTCCCGTCTTGCGCCGCCGGGCCGGCGGGCTCAGGTTTTCGGCCCAGGCGAGCCAGGTCAGCCCGTTGTCGAGCACGAGACCGTAGGCATTCGCCACGGCCGGCGGATCCGAACCGAACGAGACGATCGCCGCGTTCTTCCGTGCCATCGCCATCACCAGCGCATCGTCGCGGTTCAGCACCTGGACGGTCCTGGCCGCAAAGATGCGCGCTTTCGCCGCGGCGTAGGCCTCCATCGACCCGTGCCAGTCCAGGTGGTCCTGGGTGACATTCAGGACGACGGCGGCATCGCACTCGAGGGACTGGGTGGTGACGAGCTGGAAGCTCGACAGCTCCAGCACCCACGCCGCCGGCAGCGCGTCCGCCGCCAGCGCGTCGCGCAGCGCGTCGAGCACGGCGGGCGCGATGTTGCCCGCCACCGTCGTCCTGATGTTGCAGGACTCGAGCAGCAGGCCCGTCAGCCGCGTCGTGGTCGTCTTGCCGTTGGTTCCGGTGATCCCGACCACCTTGGGCGAGTAGCCGCGCTCGAGCTTCAGCCGCGCGAGCTCGCGCGCGAAGAGCTCGATCTCGCCCACCACTTCGATCTTCTCCGCCCTGGCGCGCTTCAGCAGCGCCGCGACCGAGGGGTCGGTCGGCGCCAGCCCGGGGCTGATCGCCAGCAGTTCGACATCGTCGAGCAGCGTGTCGGTGAGGTCGCCCCGGACCAGCTCGGCCGACGCGCATTCGCGCAGCAGCGCCGCCCGCTGCGGCGGGTCCGCGCGCGTGTCGGCGACGCGCAGGTCATGGCCGCGCGCAGCCAGCCAGCGCGCCATCGCGAGTCCGCTGTCGCCGAGACCGAGAACGAGCGCTCGACCCATCAGCGCAGCTTCAGGGTGGAAAGACCGACGAGCACCAGCATCATGCTGATGATCCAGAAGCGCACCACGACCTGCGTCTCCTTCCAGCCGGACAGCTCGAAGTGATGGTGCAGCGGCGCCATGCGGAAGATGCGCTTGCCCTTGGTCCACTTGAAGTAGGCGACCTGCAGCATCACCGACACGGTCTCGACCACGAAGACACCGCCCATGATGAACAGGACGATCTCCTGCCGCGTGATCACCGCGATCGTGCCGAGCGCGCCGCCGAGCGCGAGCGCGCCGACGTCACCCATGAACACTTCCGCGGGATACGCGTTGAACCACAGGAAGCCGAGTCCTGCGCCCGCGATCGCGCCGCAGATGATCACGAGCTCGCCGGCGCCGGGGATGTAGGGAAACAGGAGATACCGCGCAAAGTCGGCCCGGCCGATCACGTAGGCGAACACGCCGAGCGCCGCGCCGATCATCACCGTCGGCATGATCGCCAGCCCGTCGAGGCCGTCGGTCAGGTTCACGGCGTTGCTGGTACCGACGATCACCAGGTAGGACAGCACGACGAAGCCGAACACGCCGAGCGGATAGGCCACGTTCTTGAAGAACGGGACGATCAGGTCCGAGCGGGGCGGCAGGTCGATGTAGAAACCGCCGGTGAACCACTGACCCATCAACACCCAGATCTTGTCGTTCGCCGGCGCGGCGATGGCGAAGGCGAGGTAGAACGCCGCGCACAGGCCGATCAGCGACTGCCAGAAATACTTCTCCTTCGCGCTCATCCCTTTCGGGTTGCGATGCACGACCTTGCGGTAATCGTCGACCCAGCCGATCCAGCCGAAGCCGACGGTGACGATCAGCGTGACCCAGACGAAGCGGTTCGACAGATCTGCCCACAGCAGCGTGGTGACGCCGATCGAGATCAGGATCAGGGCGCCGCCCATCGTCGGCGTGCCGCTCTTCACGAGGTGCGACTGCGGGCCGTCGGTGCGAACCGCCTGGCCGATCTTGAGGGCGGTCAGGCGGCGTATGACCCAGGGCCCGGCGGCGAGCCCGATCAGCAGCGCAGTCGCGGCCGCCAGCACCGCACGCAGCGTCAGGTAGGAGAAGACGTTGAATGCGCGGATGTCCTGCGCCAGCCATTCGAACAGCTCGAGCAACACTAGTGCACCCCTTCCGGCGGCGCCGCCGCGAGCGCCTGGATCACCCGTTCCATGCGCATGAAGCGAGATCCCTTGACCAGCACGGTCGACGCGGGGCCGAGTCGGGGACGCAACGCCTGCACGAGCCCGTCGACATCGGCGGAATGGATCGCCCCGGGACCGAAGGCCGCCACCGCGTCGCGCACCATCTGGCCGATCGCAAACAACGCCGACACGCCGCGCTCGCGTGCATACGAGCCCACTTCGCGGTGGAACTCGGGACCGCGCTCTCCCACTTCACCCATGTCGCCGAGCACCAGCAGGCGCTCGCCGTCATATCCGGCAAGCAGGTCGATGGCGGCCCGCACGGAGTCGGGGTTCGCGTTGTAGGTGTCGTCGATCAGCAGGGCGCCTTCGCTCGTGCGCAGCCGGACCCCGCGGCCCGCGATCGGCCGGAAGGCCTGCAGTCCGGCCGCGATCGACGCAAGGTCGATGCCGGCACCGACGGCGCAGGCCGCCGCCGCCAGCGCGTTGCGAACGTTGTGCACGCCGGTCACCGCCAGATCGACGTCGATGAGCCCGAGCGGAGTGGCCATCGAAACCCGGGCGCCATCAGGCCGCATCGCGCAGGTCGCGGTGACCACGGCATCGGCCTCGAGCGCGAAGTCGACCACGCGGCGGGTGCCGGCGATCTGCCGCCAGATGGGCGTGCAGGCATCGTCCGCCGGAAAGACGGCAACGCCGTCCGCCGACAGCGGCAGCGCGGCGATCACCTCCCCGTTCTCGTGCGCCGTTGCCTCGACCGACTGCATGAACTCCTGGTGTTCGCGCTGCGCGTTGTTCACCAGAGCGACCGTGGGGCGGACGAGTTCGGCGAGGTAGGCGATCTCGCCGGGGTGGTTCATGCCGAGTTCGAACACCGCCGCCTTGTGCTGCTTGCCCAGTTGCCACAGCATCAGCGGCACGCCGATGTCGTTGTTGAGGTTGCCGCGCGTGGCCAGGCGCCCCTTGTCGCCGAAGGCCGCCGCCAGGATCGACGCGATCATCTGCGTCACCGTCGTCTTGCCGTTGCTGCCAGCCACCGCGATCACGGTCAGCGCGAAGCGGGCGCGCCATTGCGCCGCCGCCACCCCGAGCGCGCGCCGGCTGTCGACCACCACGACCTGCGGGAGTTCGGCCTGGACGATGCGCTCGACGAGGGCCGCTGCCGCTCCGCCTTCGCGCGCCGCGGCAACGTAGTCATGTCCGTCGTAGCGGTCACCGCGCAGCGCGACGAACAACGCGCCCGGAGACAGGGTGCGCGTGTCGGTCGACACGCTGGAGAAACCGATGCGTCCGTCGCCATGCGGGGCGTGCGCCCCGACCGCGCGCGCCAGTTCACTTACCGTCATCAGGGCGCTCACCGACGACCCCGCTCGGACAGCGCTGCACGCACCTGGACCAGGTCGGAATAGGGCTGCTTGCGCGTGCCGACGATCTGGTAGTCCTCGTGCCCCTTGCCTGCCACCAGCACCACGTCCTCTGCGGCGGCCTTGCCAACAGCGTGCGCGATGGCCGCGCTGCGGTCGAGCACGCACTGCAGTTCGCGCGCGGCCCGCGCTCCGAGCGCGACCTGGGCCACGATCGCGGCCGGGTCCTCGGTGCGCGGGTTGTCGCTGGTGACGATGACCACGTCGGCACCCCGCGCGGCCGCGGCGCCCATCGGCTCTCGCTTGCCGGAGTCGCGGTCTCCACCGGCACCGAATACGACCCAGAGCCGGCCGCCGCGGGACTGCGCGACCGGCCGCAGCGCACTCAGCGCCTGCTCGAGCGCATCCGGGGTGTGTGCATAGTCGACGACCGCAAGCGGCGCATCGGGCCGCACCACGCGCTGCATCCGGCCGAGCGGCGGGGCAAGACTGGGGAGTGCGGCCACCGCCGCGGCGAAGTTCACCCCGCAGGCAAGCGCCACTCCGACCACGCCGAGCAGGTTCGAGACGTTGTAGTGGCCCACGACCGGCACCTCGACCTGCATGGTGTCGCCGTCGAGCCCAGCCACGAAGGCAAGGCCGTCGCTCGTCGCACGGATCCGCTCCGCCGTCAGCCGGTGCGCCAGGCCCCCGGTCCCGGGCGCATCCGCGCTCGTGTAGCCAAGAGTGCGCACGCCGCGGTCCTGCAGACGCGGAAGCAGGCGACAGGCCGCCTCGTCGTCGAGGTTGATCACGGCATGCGACAGCGTGGACCAGTCGAACAGCAGGGACTTGGCCGCCTCGTAGCGCTCCATGGTCCCGTGGTAGTCGAGGTGATCGCGGGTCAGGTTCGTGTAAAGCGCGACATCGAACTTCATGCCGGTGACGCGACCCTGCTCCAGGCCGATCGACGAGACCTCCATTGCCAGCGCCTGGGCTCCCTGATCGAGCAGGCAGCGAACCTCGCGTTGCAGCGACACCGGATCCGGTGTCGTGAGCGCGCTGTCCGTGAATGGCTCGTCGGGAAATCCGATGCCGATCGTCCCGATCACGGCACAGCGCCGGCCGGCCCGTGTCAGCAACTGCGCGATCCACTGGCTGCACGACGTCTTGCCGTTCGTTCCGGTCACGCCGATGGACAGCAGGCCCATGCTCGGGTTGCCGTAGAAGCTCGCGGCCAGGGGGCCGAGAACCGAGCGCAGATGGGGCACCGCGTACACGGGGATGCCCACGTTGCGCTTGACCCAGCCGTTCGCTTCCACCACCACCGCCGCCGCGCCCTGCCTGACGGCGACGTCGATGAAGCTGCGGCCGTCCACGGCAGCACCCGGAAGCGCCAGGAACGCGTCGCCCGGCTTCACCTTGCGGCTGTCGAGCTGCAGGTGTCCGCGCTGCGCGAACACGACCGGCGCGCAGTCGCGCAGCCAGGCAAGCGTTTCCATGACGATGACGTTCGGCCCGTTCAACGCGCCTCCCGCAGCGCGAGCAGTGGCGCGCTGGTCGGCTCCATCGGCCCGTCGGGCGCGACCTGCAGGGTGCGCAGGGTCGCGGCAGTGATCTGCGCGAACACCGGCGCCGCCACCACGCCGCCGTAGTGCTCGCCGCTCGGCTCGTCGATCATCACCGCGACGACGATGCGAGGATCGGACACCGGCGCGAAGCCGACGAACGAGGCCAGATACTCGCGCACGTACTGGCCGTTCTTGAGCTTGTAGGCCGTTCCGGTCTTGCCGGCGACCCGGTAGCCGGGGATGCGCGCGCCCGGCGCGGTGCCTTCGGGCCCGACGGCCATCTCGAGCATCCGCCGCATCGCCATTGCGGTGGCGTGCGACATGACGCGAACACCGCCCGGCGGCTCGTCCTGCTTCAGCAGCGTCAGGGGCACCATGTCCCCGTCGCGCGCGAACGCGGTGTAGGCACGGGCGAGCTGGATCAGTGAGACCGACACGCCGTGACCGTAGGAAATCGTCGCCTGCTCGATCGGTCGCCAGCTGCGCGCGGGCCGCAACCGGCCGGCGACGGCGCCCGGGAAGCCGAGCTGTGGTGCCTGTCCGAATCCCGCCGCCGTGTAGGTGTCCCACAAGGTCTGCGCGGGGAGCTCGAGCGCGATCTTCGCGGTTCCCACGTTGCTCGACTTTGCGACGACTTCCTCGACCGTCAGCAGGCCGTGGGCATGGGCATCCCCGATGGTGCGGTCGCCGATGGTCAGCTTGCCGGGCGCCGTCTGCACCCGCGTGTCCGGCCTGACCTTCCCTGCCTCCAGCGCGGCCACGATCGCGAACGGCTTCATGGTCGAGCCCGGCTCTAACGTGTCGGTGAGCGCGCGGTTGCGGATTGCGTCGCCGTTCAGCTTGCCGCGCGCGTTGGGGTCGTACGTCGGCAGGTTGGCGAGGGCGAGCAACTCTCCGCTGCGCACGTCGATCACCACCGCCGCGCCGGCCTTCGCGCGGTACTTGTCGATGGCGCCCTTCAACGCGGAATGCGCGATGTACTGGACCCGATTGTCGATCGACAGGCTGAGGTCGTGCCCATCGAAGGGCTCGCGCAGCCAGTCGTCTTCGACGATGCGCCCGAGGCGGTCCTTGATGACCCGGCGGCTGCCGGACCGGCCGGCGAGCTGCCGTTCATGCGCGAGCTCGATGCCTTCCTGGCCGCGGTCCTCGACGTTCGTGAATCCGATCACATGGGCGCTGGTCGGGCCTTCCGGATAGTGGCGCTTGAACTCCGGGCTGGAGTGAACGCCCGCGATCTTCAGGCTGGCAATCCGCTCCGCCACGTCGGCATCGACCTGGCGCCGCAGGTAGACGAAGTTGCGATCGTCGTTCGTGAGCCGGCGCCTGAGTTCCGCCGGGTTCATGGCCAGCAGGCGCGCGAGCTGACCGATCTGCTCCGGCGTCGCCTCGACATCTTCAGGGATCGCCCACACCGCCTTGGCCGGCACCGAAGACGCGAGCACGACCCCGTTTCGATCCGTGATGCGGCCGCGGGTCGCGGGAATCTCGAGCGTGCGCGCGTAGCGCGCCTCGCCCTGGCGCTGCAGGAAATCGGTCGACACGCCGCCCATCAGGTAGAACGCCCGGCCGGCGAGCGCGACGAAACCGGCGAACAGCAGGAACAGCATCAGCTTCGAGCGCCACGACGGCAGCGCGACGCTGAGCAGCGGATTCGAATTGAAACCGACGCGTTCGCCGCGGCTGCTGCGCTTGCGGGCGCTCGAGGGCCCCACGCGGGAGGTCGTCGGCTGCTTCACTTCTTCGCCCCCGGCGCAACTGGCGCGGACGAACTGGCCGCTGGCAGGTTGAGGAACACGGTGCGACTTCCGTCCGCCGGCTTCATGCCGAGGCGGCGCGCCTCGGTCTCGATGTAGGCGGGCTGCGCCAGCCGCGCGAGTTCGATCTTCATCCGCTCGTGGTCGACGTCCAGTTGCCGCGCCTGCTGCTGCGCCCGCTCCAGGTCGATGAAGAGCGAGCGCGAGCGGTGCTGCGCCGTCACCAGGGCGAGCGCAGAGACGAACAGGGCGAGCGCGAGCAGGACGACCAGGCCGCGGCGGATCACTGGAGCGGCTCCTCGCGCCAGGGCTCGGCCGTGCGCTCGGCGACACGCATCACCGCGCTGCGCGCGCGCGGATTCGCGGCGATCTCCTCGTCTCCGGGCAGCACTCGCGCGACCGCGAGAAGCGTCGGGCGCGGCAGTTCCGCCGCGCGCAGCGGCAGCCGCCGCGCCGCGCCCACCGCGCGATCGGGATGCGCGCGCCGATCGATGAAGCGCTTGACGACGCGGTCCTCGAGCGAGTGGAAGCTGATGACGACCAGCCGGCCACCGATGGCCAGCATTGATGCCGCCTGTTCGAGTGCTAGCGCCAATTCCTCAAGCTCTTGATTGACGTGAATCCGTACAGCCTGAAAAGTCCGCGTGGCCGGATGCTGGAGGGCATCCTTGCGGCTCTTGACGGGGATCGCGTCCGCCACGACAGCGGCAAGGTCTGCGGTCGTTGATAGCGACCGCCCAGCCGCGCGGCGAGCCACAATCGCCTTTGCAATCGATGCAGCAAACCGTTCTTCCCCATAGTCGCGGATCACCTGCGTCAGTTCATCAACCGTTGCGCGCGCCAGCCACTCGGCGGCCGTCTCGCCATGGGACGGATCCATCCGCATGTCGAGCGGACCGTCCATGCGCAGCGAAAAGCCGCGCAGCGGATCGTCGATCTGCGGCGACGAGACGCCAATGTCGAGCAGCACCCCCTGCACGGCGTCGATCTGCAGCGCCTGCAGCGTCGCGCGCAGATGTGAAAACGCGGTGTGTTCGACGTGAAAACGCGGATCGGCGATCGCCTGCGCCGCCGCCACGGCCGCCGGATCGCGGTCGAAGGCAACCAGCCGGCCCCGGGCCGAGAGTCGCGCCAGGATCAGCCGGCTGTGGCCACCGCGGCCGAAGGTCGCGTCGACGTAGGTCCCGTCGGGCGTCGTGACGAGGTGCTCCACAGCGGAAGCGGCGAGTACCGAACGGTGCCCGGAGGCGTTCGGTGATGTCGGGGCGGACATTCACCGTCAGAAGGTGAAGTCGGCCGCGGACTCGGGCAGTCCGCCGGCGAGGGATGCGCGTTCGTGTTCATCGAGACGCGCCAGGTCCCACAGTTCGAAGTGCGCTCCCATGCCCAGCAGCATGACGTCCCGTTCGAGTTGAGCGGCTGAGCGCAGTTCGGTGGGAACCAGCACGCGGCCCGCGCTGTCGAGATCGACGTCTGTCGCGTTGCCCAGGAGCAGTCGTTGCAGCGCTCGCGCGGCATACGGCAGGCGGGCGATCTGCTCGCGCCTCGCTTCCCAGGTCGGGCGCGGATAGACGAGCAGGCAGCCATCGGGATGCCTGGTCAGGGTCAGCCGCCCGTCGCAACCGGCAGCGAGCGCGTCGCGGTGGCGGCTCGGCATCGAGAGCCGGCCCTTGCCGTCCAGCGTGAGTTGCGATGCCCCTTGAAACACGCGTTGCCCCCGTTCAGCACGCCGGGCCGCCCGCAAGACGCGGAGCGAACACTAACCAGCCCACTGTTTCCCACTTTTTCACACGAAACGCGAATGTACGGCACGGCTCGCCCGGGGGTCAAGGGAAAAGCAGGCGGTTTTTCAATCGCTTCAAGGACTTAGGCGCACTGGTGCAGGCAAATCCTTCAGACGAAAAGACGTTCAAAAATAAGAAGATACGTGAGTGTGTGAAAGTGAAGTGTCACGAGTGTCGCAATGAGCGGCCCGGTCGACACGACGCCGGTGATCGACGCAGTCAATGATCCGGTCGCGCACTGAAAGGGGGATGGCGCTCCCTGAGACGCGATTCCAGCGACAGTCCTTGGCGGAGACCGCCGCCGGCGTGAACGACGGCGCGTCAGGCACCCGCGGCTGCGGCAGCGACGCGTCTGCGGTCTTGCCGGGCTCGAACCCGTTGAAAAGTGCAAAGTCCGCCTGTAAGCCGGATTCTGTTCGGCGTCCTTGCGAACACCGTGGCAACCATTCCTCTCGGCCGGCGGTCACCCGCCGGCTCAAGCCACCTACCCGCGGCCTCCCCGAGCAGGATCGCCGGCCGCCTATTTGGTGTTGCTCCGCGTAGAGATTGCCCGTTTCACCCGAACTGAATCGGCTCGTCTCTGTTGCTCTGATCCTCACCTCGCGGTGGGCAGGCGTTACCTGCTACGTCGCTCTGCGGAGTCCGGACTTTCCTCGGCTTCGCGAACGAAGACGCGGTTGCCCGGCGGACTTTGCAGGGTCGATTTTACGCCCCGCCCGAGTCGTGGGCCGCGTCCGGCTCGACTGAATCCGCGGATAGGCGACGCTTTCCCTCATAGCGCGAACGATGCCGGTCGACCGGCGCAACGTACCCTGCGTGCACCTGTCGCCCGACGATTTCCGCCACAATGCATGCTTCAGTGAACGACCATCGCTCCACCCTGAACCTGATCGTCGTCGAGGACTCCGAACTCGACTACGAACTCCTGCTCGCCCTGCTGATGCGCGAAGGGCTTCGCCCGCGGGCGACCCGGGTCGAGGACGAGGCAGGCATGCGCGAAGCCTTCGCCGCGGGGCCGATCGACGCGGTCATCACCGACCACAACCTGCCGCGCTTCGATTCGTTCGCGTCCCTGAAGGTGGCGAAGAGCGTCGATGCCGACATCCCCGTGATCGTGCTGTCCGGCGAGATGTCCGAAGAACTGGCCGTGGCCACCCTGCACGCGGGCGCGGATGACTTCGTACTGAAGACGCGCATGTTTCGCATCGCAGCGGCCCTGCAGAACAGTCTGCGCGCAGCGGAATCACGGCGAGAAGCACACGCGTCGGCCTCCGCGCTTGCCGAGAGCGAGGCGCGGTTGCACGCACTCACCCAGCACCTCGAACACGCCAAGGAAGAGGAACGCAGGGCGATCGCGCAGGAGATCCACGACGACATCGGCGGCGCTCTGACCGCGTTGAAGTTCGAGGTCGTGCGCCTCAGCCGGGAACTCGAGGCGCGGGATGGCGAGCGCAGCGGGCGCATCGATGCGATCCAGGAACTGCTCGAGTCCGCCGTGATCGCCAGCCACCGGATCCAGCATGCGCTGCGTCCCGCGGTGCTCGACGCCGGCCTGGTCGCCGCCCTCGAATGGCTCACGCGCGGGTTTGCAGAGCGC
>JAOUJD010000269.1 GCA_029883565.1 Burkholderiaceae bacterium | reverse complement strand
GCCGGTGTAGTGATCGCGCAGGAACCGGTTCAGCGAGTCGAGCGCGTCCGGCACGTAACCCTGCGCCAACGCATAGACCAGCTCGATCCGCTCGTGCGTATGCGTGTGGAACATCGACAGGTCGCGCGCGTCCGCGACGTTCGCCTTGGCGTTGCGCGCCGCCGTCAGGACGCTCGCTGCGGCGAGGCCGGCCGAGTGCTTCAGGAAGCGGCGGCGGTGGGTGTGGCGGTGGTCTTTCATCATTCAGTCGGGAGCAACGCCGGACGGGGCCGGCGCAGCGCCGCGTCGAGTCGACGGTCGTGGCCGTAGATGTCGTCGAAGAAATGAATTCGACCTTCCTTGAAGATAGCAGTTCCGTAGGTGATCAGGACCGGTAATGCCCTGGCCAGGCGCAGCGTGCTGGGCTCGCCCTGGGTCATGGCCTGCCGGATGCGCTCCTCGGTCCACTGCGGCATATCCTGCAGGACGAACATCGCGAGGGCGACCGGCTCCTCGACCCGGATGCAGCCGTGGCTGAAGTCGCGCCGGTCTCGCGCGAACAACTGTACCGACGGCGTGTGGTGCAGGTAGATGTTGTCGCGGTTCGGAAAGACGAATTTGATGTCGCCGAGCGCGTTGCGCGGGCCCGGACGCTGCCGGATGCGCGCCGCACCGGCGAGCACGGCATCGAGCATCTCGGCCGACAGTCCGGTGACCACCTGCCCCGCTGCCGTGACGAACTCGAATCCCTCGCGATCGAAATAGGCGGTGTCGCGGCGCAGCCGCGGCACCACCTCGCCGCGCGCGATCGATGGCGGCACGTTCCAGTAGGGCTGGAACTCGATGAAGCGCATCTGCTCCACGAACAGCGGCGTGCGCGTGTTCATCGCCTTGCCCACGATGATCTTCATCGTCGCCCGCACCGCGATGCGCTCGCCCTGCACTTCGTAGGCGCGCAGCACGAATTCCGGGATGTTGATCGCGATCATCCGCGGCTCCTGCATCAGCGGCGTCCAGCGCAGCCGCTCCAGCATCAGTTCGATCTGTCGCGCGCGCCCGGCCGGGGGCACCTGGAGCTGCGCGAGCGTTGCCTTGCCGACGACGCCGTCCGGCGTCAGGCCATGCCGGCGCTGGAAGGACACGATGGCGTCGACCAGCGGGCCGTCGTAGCCGGTCGTCGCCGGGGCATCGGGGGCGAGGTCGCCAAGCGCGACCAGCCGCTCGCGCAGCATCTGCAGCCCGGCATACGACTGGCCCGCCTCGAGCTTGGGTGGAGTGCGGCCCGAGCCGGGGGGCAGCGGCGGCAATGGCGCTGTCCATGCCGGGTGGCCGGAGAGCGCTCGGTAGTGGGCGAGCGCCGTGCGCAGCCGCTCGTACTGGCCCAGCCGCGGCGCCGCCTCGCGCGCGGCGTCGGACAGGCGATCTGCCGCCAGCGCGCCTTGAAGGTAGGCAGCGGCATCGAACGCGGGTCGGCGCGGCGGCGCGTAGCCTTGCGGCAGTTGCTCCGGTCCCAGGCGACCGCTGTGAACGTCCGCCAGGTAGCGCTCCATGGCGGCCGTCAGCGTGCGGTCGAGCCGATCCAGCATAGAGGGACTTGTCGCCGGGTTCTGCGCGGCGCGCAGGACGGCCGCTTTCAGTGCATCGGCGTCGTAGTGGGCGGGATCGAGTCCGTGGCTGCCCGCATCGGTGAGCAGGCCAATCGCCTGCAGCGCCTGGGCCGTGGGCCGAGGCCCATCGAACCAGGCCAGTCGATCCGAGGCGACGGCTGCGCCATGGACCAGCAACGCGAGAACGAATGCGCAAGCCAACTTGCCCCTCATGCCTTCATTCTTGGGCAGGTCCGTGCAATTTCCATGACGGATCGCATGAACCTGCCGCGTCGCCCTTCTGCTAGCTTGTGGTCACCCCGTCCAACGGAGCCCACCATGACGCCTGCCTCAGTCTTCCCCCTCGAAGGCGGCTGCGACTGCGGCGCCGTGCGCTACCGGATGGAAAGCGCGCCGCTGTTCGTCCACTGCTGCCACTGCCGCTGGTGCCAGCGCGAAACCGGTTCCGCATTTGCCCTGAACGCGATGATCGAGTCGGAGCGCGTGACGGAGATGGGCGTCGCCCCTGAGATCGTGGACACGCCGTCCGCGAGCGGACGCGGACAGAAGGTCGCGCGTTGTCCGAGGTGCAGGATCGCCGTCTGGAGCCACTACGCCGGCGCCGGTAACTTCGTGAAGTTCGTGCGCGTCGGAACCCTGGACCAGCCGGACCACCTGCCGCCGGACATCCACATCTTCACTATGTCGAAGCAGCCGTGGGTCATGATTCCGCCCGGCGCGAAAGCCGTGCCCGAGTACTACAAGCGCGACGAGTGCTGGCCGGCGGAGAGCATCGCGCGCGGCGACGCGCTGCGCGCGCGCATCAGGGCACAGGAGAACGGGGCCCGGCCTCGATGAGCGCCGGCGGGAGACGCACGGCGGAGCCCGTTGAGAAAAGCCCCTGCTGACGACGACACGTGGCAGGCCGTCCTGGCTGCGCGCCCGGACGCCTATCCGCCGCTCAGCGCCTGCACGATGCAGACCTCATCGGCCGGGCCGAGCGGTAGAGCCAGGTCGAAGGTCTGCTCGCCGTTGACGAAAAATCGCACGTGGCGGCGCATGCGCTCCTGCTCGTCGATCATCCGGAAGCGGATGCCGGGGTATTGACGGTCCAGGTCGAACAGCAGTTCGCCCAGGGTGCTGCCGGCAGCGTCGGCCCAGCTCCTTCCCGTGTAGGAGTGCAAGGGACTCGGGATCAGGACCTTCATCGGGCGAGGCTCAGGCCAGTTCAGCTGCCTCCACCGCGTAGATCTCGGGCAGGTGCCTTGCAATGCAACTCCAGCGTGCGCCTTCGTCCCGGCTCATCCACAGTTCGCCGCTCGTGGTGCCGAAGTACAGGCCCACCGGGTCGCGTGCGTCGGCGCTCATCGCCTGCCGCTTGATGGTCCACCACGCCTGCCCGGCCGGGAGGCCTTCGCCTTGCCGGTGCCACGTCTTGCCGGCATTCCGCGTGACGTAGACCGCCGGCATGCCGCCGGGACTGGTCCGCGGCCATACGGTCGTGCCGTCCATGGGCAGCACCCACGCCACCTTGTCACTGCGCGGATGCACGACCATCGTGAAGCCGACGTCGCCCACCTTCTTCGGCATCGACCTGCCGATGCGGACCCAGGTGCTGGACGGGCGGTCGATCCGGTAGATGCCGCAGTGGTTCTGCTGGTACAGGCGGTCCGGGTTGCTCGGGCACATCCGGATGCAGTGCGGGTCGTGCACCGTCGGCTCGTCCTTCGGAAAACCTTCGACTACATCGAGTCCGTCGACCAGGACCCTGAACGACTTCCCGCCGTCGGTCGACTCGTGCACGCCGCCGCCCGACATGCCGAAGTAGATGTGCCTGGGGTCGCGCGGGTCGACGATGATCGAGTGCATCTTCGGTCCGTCCGGGGTGCCGTCCTGCACACTGCCCATCCACCTGATGTAGGTGGGGTCGTCGTTGATGGGCGACGCCGAGGTCCATGTCGCGCCGCCGTCGTCGGAGCGGAACAGTCCCTGCGGCGAGGTGCCGGCGTACCAGACGCCAGGTTCACTCGCATGACCCGGCGTGAGCCAGAAGGTGTGATCGACGCTGCGGCCGCTGCCATCGGCCTTTTTCGCGAAGGCTGGCGGCTGCTTCGCCTCCTTCCAGGTCTTGCCGCGATCGGTCGAGCGGAAGATGGTCGGGCCGAGATGCCCGGTCTTGGCTGCGGCGAGCAGCGTGCGGCCGTCTCGCGGATCGAGCACAAGGTGATTGATGATGTGGCCGAGGAAGTGCGGGCCGTCGGGACGCCACGTGCGGCGCGACGGATCGGAACTGAAGATC
>JAOUJD010000268.1 GCA_029883565.1 Burkholderiaceae bacterium | reverse complement strand
CTGCGGCGACCGCGCGAGGAGCGACAGGTCGCCGAGGGCTGCATGCGCCCAGGCCAGGTCGAAGTCGCGCGCCAGGCGGGCGACGACGGGCCCCTGCAGCTCGACCATCATGTCGTGCCAGTCATAGCGGTACTCGTAGCCGATATTCATGCCGCCGAGGTACGCCACGCGCCCGTCCACGACGATGGTCTTCGTGTGGTCCGAGGTCAGCCACGGATTGGCGGCGCTGCGCACCGCGACCTTCGAGCCGTCCGTGAGGTACTGCATGATCGAATCGGGCGTGGCGGCGCGCGAGCTGCCGTACGAGAACGACGGCGGAACGCGCGCCGCGGAGATCGTTCCCAGCCGGTCCAGCAGGACCCGCACCTGCACGTCGGCCGAGCGCTGCTTCAGCAGGTCGGCGAAGCGGATCGCCACTTCGTCGACGTCGAAGATGTACAGGCGCACGTGCACCGATTGGCGCGCGTCCTGGATCGACTGCACGAGCCGCGGGAAGAAGACGCCGCCGTCGATCAGCGGCTCCGCCGTGCCGGCGACGCGCGTTGGTCCGAGCAGCGCATCGAGCTCGCGCTCGAACGCCTCGGCATCCATCGGCGCGCCCGGCACCGGCGGCGCTGGCGGGTCCGCCGGCCAGGCGTGCCCCCGTGGCAGCACGCCGATCGCCGTCTGCAGCGTCAGCCAGGTGAGGCGCGCGAGCGACGACACCGGCCGCGTCAACGGCGCCAGCACGTGACTGCGGATCACGAGCGCGTCGGTCATCGTCAGCGCGAGTCCCGCCGTGTCCTGCAGCGAGCGTCCGGGTGGCAGCGAAGCGGGCATGATCAGCACGGAGAACTGCCGGGCGGGCTCGAACAGCACGAACGCGCGGCCGTCCGGGCCGGCGCTCACCTGGAACACCAGCGGTGCCGCGCTTCCGTGGCGCGCGACCACCTCGGCCTGCATCGCGCGCGCCAGCTCGTCGTCGCCGATGCGGTGCGTGACGTGAAGCGCGGCCGGCTTCTGCTCCAGCGGATACAGCGCGATGCCCTTCGGATCTGAGCGGGCGACGACGATGTCGACGCCCTGCACGGTGGCGAGCGCCGCTTCGTCAGGCGACGCCGGCGCGAGCGACGCCAGCACCGTGCGCAGGAGATCGTCCCACTCCTGCAACGGCAACAGGCGCGCAGCGCGGCCTTCGCGCTGCAACGGCGCCGGGTCGCTGCCCGCCGGCATGACTTCGAGGCGTGCGACCCTGTACGGAGACGACACGCCAGTCTCGTCCGCGGGCCAGGCGGCGACCAGCACGGTCTCGCGATCGGCATGCGCGTACCGGATGTACAGCGCATCGCCGTGCACGAAAGCCGACGTCGGCAGTTGGCCGACGAGGTCATCCGGACGGGCTTCGGGCGCAGTGGCGAAGCTGCTGCAGCCCGCCGCCAGCAGCATGGCGGCGAAGGCGCCCAGCGCGTTTCGGAGCAAGCCAGCCATGGCAGCAGGACGGTCCGCTTTCCGGTTCCAGAAGACAACCGGCGCTTGCATCCTAGATGGCGAGGACCTCCCCCTCAATGGAGGCGGTTGACGGGCGTCAGGCCGCCTCTAGATAACCACCTGGGTGCCGATCTCGATGACCCGGTTCGGCGGAATCCGGAAGAAGTCCGACGCCGGCTGCGCGTTGCGCAGCATCCAGCCGAACACCTTCTGGCGCCAGCGCGTCATGCCCTGTCCCGTCTGGGCAACGATCGCCTGGCGCGAAAGGAAGAACGAGCACTCGGACACGATGAGTTCGAGCCCGTGCAGTCGCTTGAGGACATCGAAGATCGATGCCACGTCGTAGGAGTCCTGGAACCCCAGCTTCACCACGACCGCGTAGCACCCTCCCTGCAGATCGGTGATCTCGGCCATGTCGGCCGGGTCGACATGCGGCACATTGCGCGCAATGGCGGTCAGGAAGATCACCCGCTCGTGCATCACGCGGTTGTGCTTCAGGTTGTGCAGGAAAGCGTGCGGCACCAGCCCTTCCTCCTGCGTCATGAACACCGCCGTGCCCTCGACGCGGACGGGGGGATCGAAGGACAGGCTCTGCAGCAGCGGCTTCAACTCGATGCCCGACTTCTCCAGTTCGTGGTCCACGAGCGAACGCCCGCGCTTCCACGTCGTGAAGAGCAGGAACAGGCAGGCGCCGAACGCGAGCGGGAACCACCCGCCGTGGGGAATCTTGGCGGCATTCGACGCGAGGAAGGTCCAGTCGATCGCCATCAGCGGAATGAACACGAGCGCGACGCGCCACAGCGGCCAGTCCCAGCGCAGCCGCGCCACCAGCAGCACCCCGAGCGTGGTGATGGCCATCGACGTCGCCACCGCGATGCCGTACGCCGCCGCCAGGTTCGACGACGAGCGGAATCCGAGCACCAGCAGCACCACCATCAGGAGCAGCAGCCAGTTGACCGACGGCACGTAGATCTGGCCGGCCTGCGTTTCGGACGTGAAGTTGATCGACATGCGCGGCAGGAAGCCGAGCTTGACGGCCTGGCTCGTCATCGAGAACGCGCCGGAAATCACGGCCTGCGAAGCGATCACCGTGGCGAACGTGGCGAGCAGCACGAGAGGCAGCTGCAGCCATCCCGGCGCGAGCAGGAAGAACGGGTTTTCTGCCGTAGCCGGGTTCGCCAGCACCAGCGCCCCCTGCCCGAAGTAGTTCAGCATCAGGCAGGGCATCACGATCCAGAACCATGCGACGCGGATCGAGCGCCGCCCGAAGTGCCCCATGTCGGCATACAGCGCCTCGCCGCCGGTCAGCGCCAGGAACACGGCTGCCATCACGGTAAGGGTGGAGACCGGATGATTGAACGCGTAACGCAGCGCGACCACCGGATCCAGCGCTTCCAGCACGACCGGATTGCGCGCGATGCCGGCGACGCCGAGCGCCGCAAGCACGAGGAACCAGAGCAGCATTACGGGTCCGAACACGCTGCCGACCCGCCCGGTGCCGAACCGTTGGCTGATGAACAGCACGAGCAGGACCAGCAGGGTCACCGGCAGGACAGCGTGCTCGAACGCAGCCGACACGACGTGCAGCCCCTCGACAGCGGACAGCACGGAGATCGCCGGCGTGATCACGCTGTCGCCGTAGAACATCGATGCGCTGATCAGGCCTCCGATGATCGCGATGCGGCGCAGCCGCCCGCGCGACGGCAGCTGGCGCAGCACGAGCGCGAGCAGCGCCAGGTCGCCGCCCTCGCCGTCGTTGTCGGCGCTGAGCACGAGCAGCACGTACTTGAGCGAAATGACGACGGTGACCGCCCAGAAGATCATGGACAGCACGCCAAGCACGACCTCGGGCGACGTGCCGATGCCGTGCGTGCCTCCCAGGCTTTCGCGAAACGCGTACAGGGGGCTCGTACCGATGTCCCCGTACACGACGCCGAGCGCGGCGACGACCAGCGCGGTCGCGCCGCGGGGGGTGCTGTTGTTGGCGGCGCTCATGCGAGATGCGCCTCCCACCGAGCGCCGCGCCGGATCATGCGTTGCCCCCAAGCCCGCCAAGCACCGCACGTTCGCGCTCGTCGAGCTTCGCGAGCACCTCCACCGCGTGCTCGTGCCCCTGCTGCACGATCTGGTCGAAACTGGACCACTGCAGCAGGCCGACCCGGCTCAGCGGCGGGCAGAAATAGACGTCGGTCTGCCGCTTCGCCTCGTCCTGGCGCGACATGCTGTACAGGATCGTGATGTTGAGCAGGTAGGCCATCAGCGACGGCAGGCGGTAGTGCCGCCTGTGCCGCGGCCGGAACCGGTCGCGCAGCAGGGTCCAGCTGCCCGGCACCTCGTCGAAGTCGAGCTTGCGCGCGTGCCGCGCGCCGAGGTCCACGCCCAGCACCCTGCCGACGCCGCGCATGTCGCGCA
>JAOUJD010000266.1 GCA_029883565.1 Burkholderiaceae bacterium | reverse complement strand
TTCGGCTTCGCCATCAGGGCGCGGCCGACCGCCAGCATCTGGCGTTCCCCGCCGGACAGCGTTCCGGCCAGCTGGCTCCGACGGTCCTGCAGTCGCGGGAACAGCGCATACACCTCGCCCATCGTCCGCGCGTGATCCCGTTTGCCGGAGCGGTAGCGCTGGAACGCGCCGAGCAGCAGGTTGTCCTCCACCGTCATCTCGCCGAACAGCTCGCGCTTCTCGGGCACCAGCGTCATGCCGCGGGCGACCATCGCCTCGATGGAAGGCCGCGGCTCGGCCACGCCCGCGAAGCGCACGATCCCGCGCGCCGCGCCGTTGGCCGGCAGCGCTCCCATGATCGCCGCCAGCAGAGTGGTCTTGCCGGCGCCGTTCGGACCGATGACGGTGACGATGCGCCCCGCGCCCACGTCGAGGTTGGCGTTGGACAGCGCCTCGACCTTGCCGTAGGACACGGACAGGTCGCGCACCTCGAGGACCCGTTCCGCGCTCACGGGCACGCCCTCGCGCGGTGCGGGCCGGCTGGGCCCCTGGGGCTCATGCCGCCTCCTTCTCGTCGACGCCGCCCAGGTAGGCCTCGAGCACGCGGGGGTCGCGCTGCACCTGCTCGGGCAGTCCTTCGGCGATCTTCTGGCCGAAGTCCATCACATGGACGCGGTCCACGAGGCCCATCACGAAGTCCATGTCGTGCTCGACCAGCAGGATCGACAGGCCCTCGGCCTTGAGCTTGCGCAGCAGGTCCGCCAGCGCGCGCTTTTCGAGGTAGCGCAATCCGGCGGCCGGCTCGTCGAGCAGCAGCAGGCACGGGTCGGAGGCGAGCGCGCGCGCGATCTCGAGGATGCGCTGCTTGCCGAGCGGCAGCGACCCGGCCGCGTCGAACATGTGGTCGGCCAGTCCGACCCGTTCGATCTGGCGCGCGGCTTCGGCGAGCAGGCGCGCCTCGTCGCGGCGGTCCAGGCGCCACGCGCCGGCGAGCACGCCGGCAAGCAGGCCCCGGTACTCCCGCCGGTGCGCGCCGATCGCGACGTTGTCCAGCACGCTCATCTGCGGCAACAGGCGCACGTGCTGGAACGTCCGGCTCATGCCCATCAGGGCGATCTGGCGCGATGCCAGGCCCGCCACTTCCTGGCCGCGGAAGCGAACGCTCCCCGACGTCGGATCCAGCACGCCCGACACGAGGTTGAACATGGTGCTCTTGCCCGCCCCGTTGGGCCCGATCAGCGCGACGATCTCGCCGGCGCGGACGTCGAGCGCCACCTCGTTGACGGCGACCAGTCCGCCGAAGCGCCGCGTCACGCGGTCCACCTCGAGCAGCACTTCGCCCGGCGCCGGCAGCGCGCGCCTGGCCAGCGGCGGCAGTTCCGGGCGCACGACGCGACGCGCGACGCGCAACGGGATGCGCCGCGCCAGCGCCGGCCACAGGCCGTCGGGCGCCCGCTGCAGGATCACGATCATCAGCACGCCGAAGACGATCACTTCGAAGTTGCCCGCCTGCCCGATGATCTGCGGCAGCAGGTCCTGCAGCCAGGTCTTGCTGATGGTGATGACCGCCGCGCCCAGCAGCGCGCCCCACACGTAGCCGGCGCCGCCGATGACCGCCATGAACAGGAACTCGATGCCCGCATGCAGCGAGAACGGGGTCGGGTTCACGAAGCGCTGCATGTGCGCGTAGAGCCAGCCCGATGCGCTCGCCATCATCGCCGCCAGCACGAACGCGATCATGCGCGAGGCCGCCGTATTCACTCCCATCGACTCCGCCATCACCATTCCGCCCTTCAGCGCGCGGATGGCGCGGCCCTCGCGCGAATCGAGCAGGTTGAGCGTCGTGAAGACGCCGGCGAGCAGGAACAGCCAGATCAGGTAGAAGATCTCGCGTCCGGACTCCAGCGGCACGCCGAACACGGTGATCGGCTCGATGCCGCTCAGGCCGGTGTAGCCGCCGAGCGTCTCCGACGTTCCGAACAGGAACGCCAGGCTGATGCCCCAGGCGATCGTGCCGAGCGGAAGGTAGTGGCCCGACAGCTTCAGCGTCAGCGACCCCAGCACGGCCGCGACCGCCAGCGTGATCAGCAGGCCGGCAAGCAGAGTCAGCCACGGCGAGGCGCCGAGCCACGCCAGCCACGGCGGCAGTTCGGCGGTCGTCAGCACCGCGGTCGTGTAGGCGCCGAGGCCGACGAACGCCGCCTGCCCGAAGGAGGTCAGGCCGCCGACGCCGGTCAGCAGCACCAGCCCGAGCGCGACCAGCGCGTACAGGCCGATGTAGTTGGCCAGCGTGATCGTGAACTCGGGCAGCACCAGCGGCGCCAGCCCGAGCAGGGCCAGGAAGAGCGCGACGAGCCAGGACGGCCTCATTCGTCCTCCTCGACATGGCGCGCGCGCAACGAGCGCGCGAGCAGCACCGGAATGATCAGCGTGAACACGATCACTTCCTTGTAGGCGCTGGCCCAGAACGACGAGTACGACTCGAGCAGGCCGACCAGCAGCGCGCCGAGCGCGGCAACCGGATAGCTCGCGAGACCGCCGATGATGGCGCCGACGAAGCCCTTGAGGCCGATCAGGAACCCGGTGTCATAGTAGATCGTCGTGATCGGCGCGATCAGGATGCCCGACAGCGCACCGATCAGCGCGCACAGGAAGAACGACAGGCGGCCCGCGAACTCGGTGGGTATGCCCATCAGCCGCGCGCCCAGGCGGTTGACCGCCGTCGCGCGCAGCGCCTTGCCGTACACCGTGCGCTCGAAGGCGAGGTACAGCAGCACGATCAGCGCGATCGAGCACCCCACCACCCACAGCGACTGTGCGCTCGCGGTCAGCGTGCCGAGGTCGATCCGGCCGTCCGAGAAGGGCGGCGTGCGCGAACCTTCCGCGCCGAACAGCAGCAGGCCCAGCCCGACCAGCACCACGTGCACGGCGACCGACACGATCAGCAGGATCAGCACCGAGGCCTCGGCCAGCGGCTGGTAGGCCAGCCGATAGATCATCGGGCCCAGCGGCACGACCACGGCCAGCGCCAGCAGGATCTGCAGCGCCATCGGCAGGCCCTGCGGCTTCACGTACGCGAGGAGCGCCCACAGCAGCAGCGGATAGGCCAGGTTCCAGCCGAGCACGCCAGCCAGGCCGTCGGCCCGCCGCGCACGCAGCGCCTTGGCCACCTCGATCAGCGACACCAGCGCGCCGGCGGCGATCAGCAGCCAGATGGTCCCCGGCAGCCGGCCCGCCTGCACGGCCACCAGTGTCAGCGCGCCGTAGGCGACGAACTCGCCCTGCGGGATGAAGATCACCCGCGTGACCGCGAACGCCAGCACCAGTGCCAGCGCCAGCAGCGCGTAGATCGCGCCGTTGGTGATGCCGTCCTGGGCAAGCAGCAGGGCGATGTCGAGGTTCAAGGCAACGCGATTCCGGGTGTTCTCAGCAAGAAAGCGCGATCGGTGCTCCGATCGCGCTTCCGTCGCGCCGGGCGGCCGACCCTCCGGCACCCCGCACGCAAGCCAGGCAAAGCGGAGGCGCGGGTAGCGCCGGCGGCGGCGCCCGCGCCAGCGGCGATCACTTCTGCATCACCCACTTGCCGTCGCGGATCTGCACCATCACGGCCGCGCGCTGGTCGAGGCCGAGGTGGTCATTCGGGCTCATGTTGAAGATGCCGTGCGCGCCGGCCACTTCCTTCGACGCCTCGAGCGCGTCGCGCAGCGCGGCGCGGAACTCCTTGGTGCCGGGCTTGGCCTTCTTCAGCGCCGCCGGGACCGCCGCCTGCAGCAGCACGCCGGTGTCCCAGGCGTGGGCTCCGAACGTCGACACCGAGCCCTTGCCGTGCGCCTTCTCGTACGCGTTCACGTAGGCGAGCGCCGATTTCTTGACGGGGTTGTCGTTCGGGAGCTGGTCGGCGACGAGCACCGGGCCGGCCGGCAGGAACGTGCCTTCGCAGCCCTTGCCGCACACGCGCA
>JAOUJD010000265.1 GCA_029883565.1 Burkholderiaceae bacterium | reverse complement strand
GGTGCTGCGAATGCGGCCTGGCGCCGGAGGAGATCGGCCGCCTGAAGTCGCTGCGCGTCGTCTGATGGCTGCGCGCCGATTCGTCGTCCGCGGCATCGTCCAGGGCGTGGGCTTCCGACACGCGCTTTGCCGCGAAGCGGTGCGGCTCGGTCTTGCCGGCTGGGTGCGCAACCGCCGCGACGGGACCGTGGAAGCGCTGGCGGTGGGCAGCAACCATGCACTCGACGCGCTGCATCGCTGGTCCCAGCGTGGTCCCGCGGCGGCCCGCGTCGAGGCCGTCGAGGCCGTCCCGCTGACGCCGGCGGAAGAGGAAGCGTTCGACCCGCCGGCCGGAACGGAGTTCAGGCAGGTCGCGACGGCCTAGCCGCGAACACGCTGCGGTCGAACGCGGGATTCAGCCGGGCCGTCAGGATGTGGTCGCGCCATGCACCGTCGATGTACAGGTAGTCGCGCGCCAGCCCTTCGCGCTCGAAGCCGAGCCTCTGCAACAGGCGACCACTGCGTTCGTTGTTCGGCACGTAGTTGGCCTGGATCCGGTGCAGGCGCAGCACCGTGAACACGTGGTCGATCGCCGCTTCGAGCGCCTCGCCCATCAACCCGAGCCCCTCGTGCGCCGCGTCGATCGCGTAGCCGAGCATGCACGAATGGAAGGGGCCGCGCACGATCTGCGTGATGTTCACGCGGCCGATCACCCGCTGCGGATCGTCACGCAGGAACATCAGCCATCGGACCACCGCACCTTCCTCGAATTCGCCGACCGCGCGTTCGCCTTCCGCCACCCAGAACTCGGTCTGCATGATGCCGGGCGGACGCGGCGGGTCCCACGGCGCCAGGTGGCGCTCGTTGCGACTGAAGAAATCCGCGAGCTGCCGGGCGTGGCCGGGCTCCATGTGGACCAACTGCAGGCGCTGCGTACTCAATGTCGGCAACATATGGGCCCCTGTCGCTGCAACGGCCGAACGGGTTCCACGCGGGTCCCGAATTCGGGTTTAATGCTGATCGAAAAGCGAATCCGTAGGGAGACTGATCGTGATTCAACGTCGCGCGCTCGCCGCGCTGGGCGCCGTCCTGACCCTGTGCGCGGTGGTTGGTCCCGTCGCCGCGCAATCCTATCCGACCAAGCCCATCCGTCTCGTGGTGCCCTACCCGGCCGGCGGGCCGCTCGATGCCGCCGCGCGCGCGCTGGCCGAGCGGGTCAAGGAACCGCTGGGCATCATCGTGGTCGAGAACCGCCCAGGGGCGGGCGGCAATCTCGGCGTCGACCTCGTCGCCAAGTCGGCAGGCGACGGCTATACGCTGGCGATCGGCGCCGTCGCCACCCATGCGATCAACCCGTGGCTGTTCTCGAAGCTGCCGTACGACCCGATCAAGGACTTCGCCCCGATCACCCTGGTGGCGCACGTCCCGAACGTGCTGGTCATGACGCCGGAACGCGCGCAGCAATTCGGCATCGGCAGCGTGCGCGACCTGGTGGCCTACGCGCGCGCCAATCCCGGCCGCCTCAACTATGCGTCCGGCGGCAACGGCAGCGCGGGGCACATGGCGGGCGAACTGCTGAAGTCGCAGGCGAAGATATCCGCCGTCCACATCCCATACGCGGGTGCCGCGCCGGCCCAGCTCGGACTGCTCGCGGGCCAGACCGACTTCATGTTCGATAACCTCGCGTCCGCACTGGCGCAGGTCAAGGCCGGCAAGCTCAAGGCATTCGCCGTCACGACCTCACATCGCGCGCAGGCGATGCCGGACGTGCCGACCATGGCGGAGAGCGGGCTGACCGGATTCGACGTGTCGACGTGGTTCGGCGTGTTCGCCCCGGCGGGGACGCCGGCGCCAGTGGTGGAGCGCCTGAACAAGGCCTTCACGGCGGCCCTGCAGGCGCCCGAAATGCGCGAACGGCTGGCACGCATGGGGGCCGAGCCGGCGCCGATGACGCCGGCAGAGTTCGGCCAGTTCATCCGGTCAGAGCTCGCGAAGTACGAGAAGGTCGTGAAGTTTTCAGGCGCGCGCGTCGACTAGAACAGCGCCGCTCGGGGAGAAGCATGAAGTTGAAGAATGCGAAGGACTTCTGGTCCGGGGTGCTGTTCATTGCGTTCGGCCTGTTCTTCGCCGGTTTCGCGCGCCAGTACGACATGGGCACGGCGGCGCGCATGGGACCGGCGTATTTCCCGACCGCGCTGGGCATCCTGCTGATCGTGATCGGCGCGTTGGTCGGGTTCAAGGGCCTGACGGTGGTGGAGAAGGACGGGCAGGTGGACAAGTTCCACTTCAAACCGCTCCTGCTGGTGCTGGGCGGGGTCTCGGCCTTCGGCCTGCTGCTTCGACCCGGTGGCCTGCTGGTCGCGCTCGCCGCAATGATCATCATCGCCAGTCTCGGCAGCGGCGAGTTCAAATGGAAGGAAATCCTGCCTCTCACGGCCGGCCTCGCCGTGCTCGTCATGGCCGTGTTCATCTGGGGCCTCGGCCTGACGATCCCGGTGCTGCCGGCGTTCATGCAGAACTGAGGCGGCCATGGAACTGCTCAACAACCTCCTCCTCGGTTTCTCCACCGCGCTGTCGCTGGGGAATCTGTTCTATGCGTTGGTCGGCTGCCTGATCGGTACCCTGATCGGCGTGCTGCCGGGCATCGGTCCGGTCGCCACGCTGGCGATGCTGCTGCCCATGACCTATTCGCTGGAGCCGACCTCCGCGCTCATCATGCTGGCCGGCATCTACTACGGCGCCCAGTACGGCGGCTCCACCACCGCGATCCTGGTCAACCTGCCCGGGGAGTCTTCGTCGGTGGTCACCTGCCTCGACGGCTACCAGATGGCCCGCAAGGGCCGTGCCGGCGCGGCGCTGTCGATCGCGGCGCTCGGATCATTCTTCGCCGGCACGGTCGGGACGCTGGTGCTGGCCGGGCTCGCCGCACCGATGGTGGAACTGGCGTTCAAGTTCGGGCCGGCCGAGTACTTCTCGCTGATGGTGCTGGGCCTGATCGGGGCCGTCGTGCTCGCCTCGGGCTCGCTGATCAAGGCGATCGGCATGATCGTGCTCGGCCTCCTGCTGGGACTGGTCGGCACCGACGTCAACTCGGGCGTGGCGCGCTATTCGTTCGACATCCCGGAACTCGCCGACGGCATCGGTTTCGTCGGGGTCGCAATGGGCGTGTTCGGCTTCGCGGAAATCATCGCCAACCTCGAGCACGGCGGCAAGAAACGGCAGGTCTTCACCGACAAGGTCGGCTCGCTGATGATCAAGTGGAGCGAGGTCAAGGAGGCGGCCGGTGCGGTGCTGAGGGGAACCAGCATTGGCACCGTCCTGGGCGTCCTGCCGGGCGGCGGCGCGCTGCTCTCTTCCTTCGCGGCCTACACCATCGAGAAGAAGATCACGAAGAACCCGCAGCCGCCGTTCGGCGAGGGCAACATCCGCGGCGTGGCGGCGCCCGAGTCCGCCAACAACGCAGGCGCGCAGACGTCGTTCATCCCCATGCTGACGCTGGGCATCCCGCCCAACGCCGTGATGGCGCTGATGATCGGCGCCATGACGATCCACAACATCCAGCCCGGGCCGCAGGTGATGACCAGCAATCCATCGCTGTTCTGGGGCCTGGTCGCCTCGATGTGGATCGGCAACCTGATGCTGGTGATCCTCAACCTGCCGCTGATCGGGATCTGGGTGCAACTGCTCAAGGTGCCCTACCGGCTGCTGTACCCGGCGATCCTCGTTTTCTGCGCGATCGGCGTCTACTCGATCAACAACAACACGTTCGACGTGCAGATGACGGTGGCGTTCGGCGTGCTCGGCTACGTCTTCTACAAGCTGCGCTGCGAACCCGCGCCGCTGATCCTGGGCTTCATCCTCGGCCCGATGATGGAAGAGAACCTGCGCCGCGCGATGCTGCTGTCGCGCGGCGACCCGACGGTGTTCTTCACCCGCCCGCTGTCGCTGACGCTGCTGCTGATGGCCGTGGCCCTGGTGGTCATCGTC
>JAOUJD010000039.1 GCA_029883565.1 Burkholderiaceae bacterium | reverse complement strand
GTAAGGCGTCTCTTCGCCGCCGTCGGTGACGCCACGGCCCCGCCGGACGATGCGAACTCAGCGCAGCAGTTGCTTCAGGTCCGCGACGATCGGCTCGACACCCCCGGCGTGCCTCAGGAACAGGCGAACCCGGCCTTCGCGGTCGAATACGTAGCTGCCTGCCGTGTGGTCGATCGTGTAGGAACTCTCGGTCTTGCCTGGGACCTTCTGGAAGAAGACCTTGAACTCCTTGGCGACCGCTGCCGTCTCGTCGGGCGTCCCGCGCAAGGCGATGAAGCTGGGATCGAAGGCGGGAACGTACTGGGCCAGGACCTCGGCGGTGTCCCGTTGCGGATCGATGGTGACGAAGATGACCTGCAGCTTGTCGCCGTCCTTGCCGAGCCGCTTCTTGACCTCCGCCATGTCGCTGAGCGTCGTCGGGCATACGTCCGGACACTGGGTGAAGCCGAAGAACATCACGACGAGCTTCCCGCGGAAATCGGCGAGCGTGCGGGTCGCGCCGCGGGAGTCGGCGAGCCGGAAGTCGCGCGCGTAGTTGGCCCCGGTGATGTCGACGTTGTTGAAGCGGGGTGCATTCGCGTCGCATGCCGCCAGCAGCGCGACGAAAACGCCGAGCAGCAGGCGCCCAAGCACGCGTGCGGTGAAATCTCTAGCCGACGACATAGTGATCGACGAGCAGGGCCGCGAACAGCGCGGCAAGGTACACGATCGAGTAGTTGAAGGTGCTGCGGGCAAGGCGATCACTGTAGTTGCGATACAGGCGCCAGGCATACACGAGAAATATCGCCCCCAGCGCGAACGATGCCAACAGATAGATCCAGCCGGACATCTGGATCACGAAGGGAAGCGTCGTCGTGACGATGAGCACCACCGTGTACAAGAGGATGTGCAGGCGGGTGAGATGCTCCCCGTGCGTCACCGGCAGCATCGGCAGGCCCGAGCGCCGGTAGTCGTCGAGGCGGTACAGCGCCAGGGCCCAGAAGTGCGGAGGCGTCCACACGAAGATGATCAGCGCGAGCAGCCAGGCTTCCGCCGGAGCGGATCCGGTGATTGCCGCCCAGCCAAGCACCGGCGGCATCGCACCGCTCATCCCGCCGATGACGATGTTCTGCGGCGTATAGGGCTTGAGCAGCACCGTGTAGACGACCGCGTAGCCCACGAATGTCGCGAAGGTCAGCCACATCGTCAGCGGGTTCACGAACGAGTACAGCACCCACATGCCGATCCCGCCGATCAGCCCGGAGAAAAGCAGCGCCTGCAACGCGGACAACTCACCGCGCGGCATGGGCCGCATCCGGGTGCGCGCCATCTTCGCGTCGATGTGCTGCTCGATCAACGAATTGACGGCGAACGCCGCGCCGGCCAGCAGCCACACACCGAGGGTGGCGGTCGCCACGCGGCCGAGCGGCGGCAGTTCCGGCGTAGACAGGAACATCCCGATGACCGTGCAGAACAGCGCAAGCTGCGTGACGCGCGGCTTCGTCAGCGCCCAGTACTGGGACGCCATGTGATGCAGCGTTCGTTCGGCGGCGGACAGCTCGCGCATGGCGGAAATTGAAGGGCCCAGGGAAACCCGGTGATTTTACCGGGGACCGCGCGCCAAACGGTGGTTGTAGACGATGAGGGTCGCCACCAGCAGCGCGGCTCCACCGGTGTGGGCCACGGCAAGCAGCAGTGGCCACTGCAGGACCACGTTCGAGGTCCCCGTCGCCAGCTGTAGCAGCAGCAGTCCCAGCAACACTCGAGCCGCGGTCCTCAGTCCATCGACGCTCCATGACCGCCACACGAGCGCGCCCAGAACGACCACCACGGCCAGCGCAAACATGCGGTGCGTCCAATGGATTGCCACCAGGGACTGGAAAGGAATGGCTTCGCCGCTGCCGGTCAGGCCGAGCGGTCGCCACAGCGTGAACGCATGCACGAAGTCCATCGGCGGCAGCCA
This sequence comes from Burkholderiaceae bacterium, assembly GCA_029883565.1. Taxonomy (GTDB): domain Bacteria; phylum Pseudomonadota; class Gammaproteobacteria; order Burkholderiales; family Burkholderiaceae_F; genus JAOUJD01. The sequence goes on along the minus strand of JAOUJD010000039.1, from coordinate 14,158 downwards.
CTTGCCCTGGCAAAGCGGGAAGTCGGGGCAGGCCATCACCGCGTAGTTGGTGCTGACCCATCCGCCCAGCGCGACCTGCAGCACGACCACGCCCACGGCGACCTTCGCCAGCTTGGCGACATGTGGGGACGCGTTCACGACAACGTCCCCTCCCTCGCGCAGCGCCAGCCAGCACAGCAGCGCCAGCAGGCCGATGCCGCCCAGCAGATGGATCGTCACGATCAAGGGCTGCAGCTTCATCGTCACCGTCCAGGCCCCGAATGCGCCCTGCGCGAGCACCCAGGCCAGCGTCGCGGTCGCGAGCCAGGGCGAGAGACGGCGGTCGCGCCGCCAGCGCAGCCATGCCTGCGCCGTCAGGATGATGATCAGCAGCCCGACGCCCATTGCGAAGTAGCGGTGGACCATCTCGATCCACGCCTTGGTCATCGTGACCGGCCCGCTTGGCAGCGCGCTCTGCGCTGCCCGGATCGGCTCGCCGGCGGAGGCGGGGTTGGAGTGCCCGTAGCAGCCGGGCCAGTCCGGACAGCCCAGGCCGGAGTCCGTCAGGCGCGTGAAGCTCCCGAACATGATGAGGTCGAGTGTCAGGAACGCCGTGACCCAGGCGAGCTTGCGGAACTTGAGCGGATCCCGCGAGAAGCGGACGTAGGCGAGCGGAACCGCGGCGACCAGCGTTCCCTTCAGTGCCAGCAGCAGCAACGCGTCGGGCGACAACGGTCAATCCTCGCGCTCTATCCGCGTCCACAGCGCTTCCGCCTTGAGCAGGCGGGCGATGTCGCCCTTGATCCCCTTCGGGTCGGGATCGCGCGGCCACCGCAGCATCAGGTTGCCCATGGGATCGATCATCCAGATATGGTCGCGCAGGCGCGCGTCACGGGATTCGGGCAAGGTCAGGAACGGCGCGAGTTCGCGCTCGTCGACACGCACGAACAGGGTCCCCTCGTACTCCCGCATCAGGACCGTGGACAGAGGTTCACGGTCCGTCACGAACCAGACGCGCTCGATGCGGTCGCGGTCCTTGCCAGTCATCGTTCGCTGCTGCCGCATCTGCAGCAGCTTGGAATCGCACAAGGCATCGCAGGCTCCGCCATCGACCATCACGAGGACCCACTTGTCCTTCAGCGAATGAAGATCGAAGGCGGTCCCGTCGAGTCCGCTGGCCGCGATTGGCGGCACCGGGCGCTGCGGCTCGATCAGCGTGCCGTAGTTGGTGCGGCCCGCGGGCGGCCATACGTAGTACGCGAAGTACGAAGCGAGGATCGGGGCCAGCGTGACCACGATCAGGACATACAGCACCCGGTTGCGGCGCCAGTGGCTGACCGGCGCCTTTCTGTCGTCGCTCATGCGCGCCTCCACGCCTTGACGCCGAAGTACAAAGTCAACAACGCGACAAGGATCGCCAGGGAGTACCACTGGAAGGCGTAGCCGCGATGCCGGTCGACACCCGCGTCAGGGCGGGGCCAGTTCCGCTTCAGGCCGTCACCCGTGTCGCTGGTCTGCTGCAGGACGAAACGCGCGACCTTGCGTCCGCTCGCCTGTTCGAACGCCTCGAAATCGAGGTTCTGCCAGATCCCGCCCAATCCGGTCTCGCGCGTTCCGAGTTCGAGCGCACGCGGCACCCGGTCGACGGCAATGCCCTGGATCGACATTGGCGCGGTGCCGACCGGCGCCTTCGGCAGCAGAGCCCGGTCTCGCATGTCGCGCGGCGCCCAGCCACGATTGACGAGCACCCACGGCGCCCCCTCCTGGATGGCGAAGGGCGTGATGACCTGGTAGCCGGCGACGCCATCCTGCAGCCGGTTGTCGATGTAGACGGTCGCCTCCGGGACGAACGTGCCCGACACCTGCACGCGCTGCGGCGTCTTCTTCCCGACGCGCGCCACGTCCTGCGCGCTCGCGAGCACGGTCGGGGCATGCGCAAGCGCTTCATCCCACTCCGCCTGGCGCGCGGCCTTCTCGTCGCCGCGACGGGTCTGCCAGTTGCCGAGCGCGGTCGTCAGCAGCACGCCCGCGATGCCGGCCAGCACGGCGACAGTCACTTTCCAGCGGACCATGGCAGTGGATGGGATAATCGGGCTTCCGGTCGGAACGAGTCCATGCGCATCATTATCCTTCTAGCCCTCGCCGGCATCCTTCTGTCGCTGGGCTCCGCGCTGGTCTACCTGGTCCGCGACAAGGGCGCCACCAGCCGCACGGTGAATGCGCTCACCGTGCGCGTGGCGATCTCGGTGGCGCTGTTCCTGTTCATCCTGTTCAGCTACTGGATGGGCTGGATCCAGCCCCGTTCCTACTGAGTGCGCGCCGCATCGCTCCAATGAAAAAGCGGCGCCCAGGGCGCCGCTTCCTTCGGTCCGGTACCCCGGCTGCTAGAGCCAGTACACGACGATGTAGAGGCCGATCCAGACCACGTCCACGAAGTGCCAGTACCAGGCCGCCGCCTCGAACGCGAAGTGGTGGTTGGGCCCGAAGTGCCCGCGCAGCAAACGCAGCAGCACGACGGTCAGCATGATGGCGCCGAGGAACACGTGGAAGCCGTGGAAGCCGGTCAGCATGAAGAAGGTCGAACCGAAGATCCCGGACGTGAGCTTCAGGTTCAGTTCGCTGTAGGCATGCGAGTACTCGTACATCTGCACGCCAAGGAACGTCGCGCCGAGCAGGACCGTGATCGCGAGCCACAGCGCTGCCTTGCCGCGGTGGTCGGCGCGCAGCGCGTGGTGCGCCACGGTCAGCGTGACCCCGGACGACAGCAGCAGCGCCGTGTTGATGGTCGGCAGCCAGAACGGGCCGATCTTGCTGAAGGCGTCGACCACGCCAGCCGGCCCGGAATGGGGCCAGGCACCGGAGAAGTCCGGCCACAGCAGCTTGTGGTCGAAATCGCCCAGCAGCGGCGCCGTGATGACGCGGGTGTAGAACAGCGCGCCGAAGAAGGACGCGAAGAACATCACCTCGGAGAAGATGAACCAGCTCATTCCCCAGCGGAACGAGACGTCCACGTGGCGGTTGTAGCTGCCGCGCTCGGACTCGGCCGACACGGTGCTGAACCAGCCGTACATCATGTACACCAGGGTCAACAGCCCGATGCCCAGGCCGAACCATCCGATCGGGTTCCGGTTGACCACGAGGGCGGCTCCGAACATGGTGAAGACCATGGCGACGCTGCCGACCGCCGGCCACTGCGATGGCGCCGGAATGAAGTAGTGCGACGACGCTCCCGCGTGCGTATCAGCCATTGCTGTTCCCCTCTCCTTGCGTCCCTGCGTTCAACTGGTAACGGCGCGCACGATCATGATCAGCGTGAACACGAACAGCGCCGCAGCGACGATGCCCGCGATGATCACATGCACCGGATTCAGCCGTGCCGCATCCTTTTCGTAATCTGACTTGCGCCGGACTCCGAAGAACGACCACAGCACGGCGCGTACGGTGTCGAGAAACCCCGCCTGTCGCCGCTCGGTGCCATGATGGTCGTCACTCCGGTCCCGTCCTTCCATTGATCAACTGCGCGGCGTCGTTGCCGCCGCCGCCTGGTCCTTCGGTACAGCCCCCGCCACTTCGAAGAATGTGTAGGACAAGGTGATCGTCTTCACGTCCTTGGGCAGCGCCGGGTCGATGAAGAACACGACCGGGAAGCGTCGCGTTTCGTTGGCCGCCAGCGTCTGCTGCTTGAAGCAGAAGCACTCGAGCTTCTGGAAATGCGACGCCGACTGCATCGGCGCGTAGCTCGGGATCGCCTGCCCCACCATCGCCCGCGGCTCGAGATTGACGAGGTCGTAGTCAACGCGCACCAGTTCGCCGGGATGCACCTCGACGTGGTTCACGTGCGGCTTGAATCGCCACGGTCCCTGCGAATTCGCATCGAACTCGACGACGACGGTGCGGCTCGTGTCGACCTGCGTATTGCGGGCCGCGCCTTCCGCGTCGGCGTTGCGGGCGGTAACGACGTTGATGCCCGTGACCTCGCAGATCTTGCGGTAGAGCGGGACCAGCGCCCAGCCGAAGCCGAACATCAACACCGCGACCACGACCAGCTTGCGCAGGATGGTGCGGTTGTCCAGTTCCGTTTCAGCTTGCTTTGTCATCTACTTGCCGATTACCCAGTACTTGGCCACGACCCCCAGGAAGAACGCCAGCGCGATCGTCAACAGGATCAGCGCGGTGCGCCTGTTGCGCTGGCGGTCCTCGGGTCCCGGCATCCCTGTTCAGCTCACTTGACGACCGGAGGCGTCTCGAACGTATGGAAGGGCGCCGGCGACGGCACCGTCCACTCCAGCCCGCCGTCGGCCGCTTCCCACGGGTTGTCGGACGCCTTCGGCCCGCCCTTGATCACCTTGACGACGACATACACGAAGATCAGCTGCGAGAACCCGAAGCCGAACGCGCCGATCGTGGACACCATGTTCCAGTCGGCGAACTGCATCGCGTAGTCGGCGTAGCGCCGCGGCATTCCGGCCAGGCCCAGGAAATGCTGCGGGAAGAAGGCGACATTGAAGAAGATGACCGATGCCCAGAAATGCAGCTTCCCGAGCTTCTCGTCGTACATGTGCCCGGTCCACTTCGGGATCCAGAAATACGTGCCGGCGAACAGCGCGAACAGCGATCCCGCCACCAGCACGTAGTGGAAGTGCGCGACCACGTAGTAGGTGTCCTGCAGCTGGATGTCGATCGGCGCCATCGCCAGGATCAGGCCGGTGAAGCCGCCGATCGTGAACACGAAGATGAAGCCCACCGCAAACAGCATCGGAGTCTCGAAGGTCATCGAGCCCTTGAACATCGTCGCGATCCAGTTGAACACCTTCACGCCGGTCGGGATGGCGATCAGCATCGTCGCGTACATGAAGAACAGCTGACCGGTCACCGGCATCCCGGTGGTGAACATGTGGTGCGCCCAGACGATGAACGACAGGATCGCGATCGACGCCGTGGCGTACACCATCGACGCATAACCGAACAGCGGCTTGCGCGAGAACACCGGGATGATCTGCGAAACGATCCCGAAGGCCGGCAGGATCATGATGTACACCTCGGGATGCCCGAAGAACCAGAACACGTGCTGGTACATCACCGGGTCGCCCCCTCCCGCGGCGTTGAAGAAGCTCGTGCCGAAGTGGCGATCCGTCAGCGTCATCGTGATGGCGCCGGCAAGCACGGGCATCACCGCGATCAGCAGGTAGGCGGTGATCAGCCAGGTCCACACGAACATCGGCATCTTCATCAGCGTCATTCCCGGCGCGCGCATGTTCAGCACGGTCGTGACGATGTTGATCGAGCCCATGATCGAGCTCGCGCCCATGATGTGCAGCGCGAAGATCGCGAGGTCCATGCCCGGGCCCATCTGCACCGTCAGCGGCGCGTAGAGGGTCCAGCCGGCCGCCGTGGCGCCGCCCGGCACGAAGAACGACACGACGATCAGCAACGCGGCCGGCGGCAGCAGCCAGAAGCTGAAGTTGTTCATCCGCGCGAACGCCATGTCCGGAGCGCCGATCTGCAGCGGAATCATCCAGTTCGCGAAGCCCACGAAGGCCGGCATGATGGCGCCGAACACCATGATGACGCCGTGCATGGTCGTCAGCTGGTTGAAGAACTCCGGCCTCCAGAACTGCAGCCCCGGCTGGAACAGTTCGGCTCTGATGCCGAGCGCCAGCAGGCCGCCGATGAAGAACATGGTCATGCTGAACCACAGGTACATCGTGCCGATGTCCTTGTGGTTGGTCGCGAACAGCCACCGGCGCCAGCCGTGCGGGTGGTCATGCGAGTGGTCGGCGTGGCCGGCGTGGCCGGCGGCGGGATTCGGGATGACGGCGCTCATCGGTGCTCCTCGAACTGGTTCTGTCTCTAGCGTCGGGCCGCGTTACTTGCGGGCGGCCTTGAAGTCGGCCGGCAGGGCTTCGCCTGCGCTGTTGCCGAACGAGTTCTTCACGTACGTCGCGACCGCTGCAAGCTCGACGTCCGACAGGGCCTTCCAGGACGGCATCGCATTCTTGCCGTTCAGCAGGATCTGTATCTGATCGGAGGTGCTGGCGACGACCTTGCTGCCCGCGAGCGCGGGAAACGCGCCCTGCACGCCCTGCCCATTGGGCTGGTGGCACGCCTGGCAGTTGGCCTGGTAGACCTTCTCGCCGCGCGCGATCAGCTCGGGCTTCGTCCACGCCTTGCTGGGATCGTCGGCGAGGGCGGCCATCGCCTTCTTGCGGCCATCGACCCAGGCCGTGTATTCGGCCGGGCTCACGACCTTCACGGCGATCGGCATGAAGGCGTGGTCCTTGCCGCACAGCTCGGCGCACTGGCCGTAGTAGGTGCCGGTCTTGTCTGCGCGGAACCACGTGTCACGCGCGAAACCGGGAATCGCGTCCTGCTTCACGCCGAAGGCCGGGATCCACCACGCGTGGATGACGTCGCTGGCGGTGGTGATGATGCGGACCTTCTTGTCCACCGGCACGACGAGAGGCTCCGTGACCTCCTGCAGGTAGTTGCCGCTCTTGGCCTCCCTGCCCTCGATCTGCGCGCGCGGAGTCGCGAGCTGGGACAGGAAGGAAATGCCCTCGCCTTCCCCGCGGAGGTAGTCGTAGCCCCACTTCCACTGGTAGCCAGTCACCTTGATCGTCAGGTCGGCGTTGCTGGTGTCCTTCATCGCGACCACAGTCTTCGTGGCCGGCAGCGCCATCACGATGATGATGATGAAGGGGATCACGGTCCACACGATCTCGACCGTCGTGTTCTCGTGGAAGTTCGCCGCGACCGCACCCTTCGACTTCCGGTGCTTCCAGATCGAATAGAACATGACGCTGAACACGGCCACGAAGATCAGCGCGCAGATGATCAGCATCATGTCGTGCAGGTCGTACACCTGGCGCGCGATTTCCGTGACCGGCGTCTGCAGGTTGTAGCGGGCCGGCGCCGCGGCTGCGACGCCGGAAGCCATCGAGGTGATCGCGGCAAGCGCCGCGCGGGCGACCGAAGTTCTCGTCAACATGGATGTATTCATTGCGTTCTGTCGTCCCCTGGCTTCCCCGTGCCCGTCAAATGCCGCGGAGCGGGCCGTCGTGCCGGCCGTGCAACCGCGTCCTGCCCAATGCCGCGCGAAGTTCGCGTGCCAACTGCGGCCTCCTTGCATCCAGCAAGTGGCGGCCGATTTCGATCCGCTCCCCATCTGACGCCAGCCGCACCTGCACCCTGGCGCCCAAGCCTCGTCCACGCTCGTCCACCTCGATGCGCACCCGCGCCGGATCAAACTCCCAGCGACGCCGCCGCTCGGCTTCGATCTGCTCGACGGTGAGCCTGTCCGCGACAAGCTCGATGCGCTCGACGTCGGCCGCATGCCGCCCGTAGCAAAGGAAGGCCACCGCCACGGCCAGCAACTCCAGGCCGACGAACGGGAGAACCATCCAGAGCCCCAGCACGGCGAACACCGCACCGAAAGCGAACGTGACGGCAACCAGCGATCCAAACACGGCCGCCAGCTGCGTTGGACTGGCCGAACAATTCCGCTTGATCAACCACGTCATCCGGGCTCCCTGCGATCCTCAACCGGCAACCTGCCGGCGTTCGCCGGTCTGACAACGCGTTGACCCAGCGCAAGCGGGGCGCATTATAGCCATGGGGTCTTTCCGCACGGGGTTTTGTTGGAAGGGGCGGACGCCCAATCCGGCCCCCGAACACTGCTTGCGGCGCAGCAAAACGGGCCCCGCGGCGGAAGGGCCCCCGCCGTGCGACCCGTATCCGCGGGAGGCGCCCGCGCGTCCGCCTACTTCGGCGGAATGCGCAGGTTCTGTCCCGGATAGATCTTGTCGGGGTGCGTCAGCATCGGCTTGTTCGCCTCGAAGATCCGCGGATAGTCGTTGGCGTTGCCGTAGAACTGCTTGGCGATCTTCGACAGAGTGTCGCCCCTGACCACGGTATAGAACTGCGCGGGCGGCTGGGACAGGTCGACCGTCATTTTGTCCTCGACTCCCGCGACACCGTTCACGTTGCCGGCGGCGAGGATGACCTTCTCCTTGGTTTCCTGGTCTTTCGCCACGCCGTAGACCTTCACGATGCCCGTTGCTCCATCGAAAGTCACTGTGAGCGCCGTCACAGTGAAGCCGAGCGTGTTGATGTGGTTCTCGATCGCCGTGCCGGCTTCGCGGTTGGCCTCGGCCAGCACTGCTGGATCGGCCTTGGCCGGCGCGGCCTGCACGTCCTGGACCTTCTTGCCGAACAGCTTTTCACCCGCGTCCTTGAAAAACGAGATCAGTCCCATCGCATCTTCTCCAGGTAGGAAGGTTCACCACTTTCAGACTGCTGCCGCTCAGGACGGCCGCCGGCGCCTCGCGAGTTCGGCGCGGAGCGCGTCCACGCCGATCGACGCGCCCTGCGCTGTCGGCTCCGGCTTCCACGCGTGCCCATAGGCTACCTCGAATGTGAGGGCAATCGACCCGTCGCCCTGCGCCCGCAGCCCGATCGCATCCAGCAGGCTGCGTGCCTGCCTGCCCGACGGCAAGCCAGGGCTGCGGTCGTCACGCGGGTTCCCGCCGAGCGCGCGCGCCTCCCGCAGCAGCGAGGCCGCTGAAGGATACGTAAGCGTGATCACCTCGGCGTCCATCACCGGGTTTGCGAAGCCGCTCGCCACCATCATGTCACCGAAGTCGTGCATGTCGATGAAGGGCATGGGCCGCGCTTGCGGCAACGCGCTGCGGCATGCGGACCTCAGTTCCTTCAGCGTGTCCGGCCCGAAGCAGGAGAACAGCAGCAGCCCTCCCACTCGGAGCACGCGCTTCCACTCGGGGAAAAGGCCGTGCGGCTCGGGGTGCCAGTGCAGCATCAGGTTCGACAGGACGAGGTCGATCGCGTCGTCGGCGATCGGCAGGCGGCCGGCGTCCGCCGCGGCGCGCCCGGGCGCGCCGCCCCCCAGCCAGCGTGGCAGCCGCTCGCGCAGGCGCGTCGTGCGCTGGCGCAGCATGGCTTCCGACAAGTCGACCCCGACCGTGAACGCCGCGGGATACCGCGCCGCGAGGGCCGCAAACGCCGCGCCCGCTCCGCAGCCGATGTCGAGCACCCGCTGCGGGTCGAGTCGGATGTACTGCAGTCGATCGAGCAGGCGCGCCCCGACTTCCCGAACGAGGGCATCGTGGTCCGCGAATCGTTCCGCCCGCGCGTCGAACTGCGCACGCACGGTCGCCACTCGCGCCGGCACCCTCGGCGACGCCGCCCATGTCGGGGTCAGGGTGGTAGTAGCGGGACTGAGAGCCATCGACCGTGCAGTATAGGCAGCCGGACATGCTCGATCCCGCCTTTCATTCCTCCATCCTGCGCGCGCTCGCACGCGCCGTAAGGCCGTCCTGCGCGGTGTGTTCGCTTGCACCGGGCTTGGTCTGCGAGGCATGCGAGGCCGATTTCTTTCCTCGCGCGCGAGCACGCTGTACGGTGTGCGCCGTGCCCCTCCATGGCGCCGACACGGTCTGCGGGCGCTGCCTGTCGTCGCCGCCCCGTTTCCATCGAACCACCGCGCTCGGCGACTACGCGCCGCCGCTCGACGGCATGGTGATGGCGTTGAAGTTCGGTGCCCGCCTGGACCTCGCTGCGGCCTTCGGCGGACTGCTTGCGCGACGGGTGGAGACGGCTGGCACAGCGCTCGTCATTCCCGTGCCCCTCTCCTTCGAGCGCATGTCCGAGCGCGGCTTCAATCAGTCGCTGCAGATCGCGCGCGCCTACTGCGCAGCGTCCGGAGCACGCCTGGCGGCGGACGCCGTGCGCCGCATCCGGCATGCTCCGCCGCAACAGACGCTCGCGCTCGACGAGCGCAGGCGCAACATCCGGGGTGCCTTCGAGGCAATGAGTTCAGTGCGCGACAGGCAGGTGCTCGTCGTGGATGATGTGATGACGAGCGGCAGCACGATGGACGAGATGGCTCGCGTCCTCGTCGCCGCAGGCGCCGCCAGCGTCCACGCCGTGGTAGTTGCTCGGACCCCATGACCATGTTCCATATCGTCCTCGTCGAACCGGAAATCCCGCCCAACACCGGGAACGTGATCCGCCTCGCCGCCAACACCGGGGCGCAACTGCACCTGGTCGAGCCGCTCGCCTTCGAGATGTCGGACAAGCAGCTGCGGCGTGCCGGCCTCGATTACCACGAGTTCGCGAGCGTCCGCGTCCATCGCGATTTCGGGGCCCTGCTCGCGACCGAGAGGCCGCCCCCCGAGCGCATGTTCGCGTTGTCGACCCACGGCACCAGGCCGCTCGGCGCCGTCGCGTTCGCGGCCGGCGACTGGTTCGTCTTCGGATGCGAAACGCGCGGACTGCCTGCCGCCGTGCGCGAGCGCTTCGCACAGGATCGCCTGCTGCGACTGCCGATGCGCCCGGGCAACCGCAGCCTCAACCTGTCCAACGCGGTGGCAGTGGTGGCGTACGAGGCGTGGCGCCAGCTGGGCTACGTCGGGGGAATCTAGGTGCGATCGATCGCACCGCGCGCCGGATGGCTGCGCGCCACATGCGCGGCGTGCAATTCGAGCCGCTCGAACAGCAGCGCCGGGGAGTGTTCGACGATCAGGAGGTCCCAGTCGGCGCGGCGGATGAAGCCCTCGCCGGCGCAGTTCTCGACGAAGCGAAGGAGTCCGTCGTAGTACCCCTCGACGTTGACGATGCCGACCGGCTTGGACTGCAGGCGCAACTGCAGCCACGTGACCATCTCGAACATCTCCTCGAGCGTGCCGTAGCCGCCTGGCAGCACGACGAACGCGTCGCTGCGGTCGGCCATGAGCCGCTTGCGGGCGTGCATCGAGTCAACGACGACGAGTTCGGTCAGGCCCTGATGGGCGACTTCCGGTCGCATCAGATGGCGCGGTATCACGCCGGTCACTCGCCCGCCTCCGCCGAGCATCGCGTCTGCGAGCGCACCCATCAGCCCGACATGGCCGCCGCCGTACACAAGGCCGGTGTCGTGCGCGATCAGCACGCGCGCAAGCTCGCGCGCCGCCTGCTCGTATTCGGGCAGCCGGCCGGGTTGCGACCCGCAGAACACGCAGACGTTCTTCAGCATCCCGGCATCACCATCCAGCGGCTTCCCGCTTCGGCTCGCGCGCAAGCAGCCGGTCCAGCGCCTGCGACGGCGAGAGCTGGCCGTCGAGCACCTCGCACACCGCCTCCGTGATGGGCATCTCGACCCCGGCCGCGTGTGCACGTTCCCGGACCGCGTGCGCCGAGTGCACGCCCTCGGCCACGTGTCCCAGCTTCGCAAGCGCCTCCTCCTTGGCGACACCCTTGCCGAGTTCGAGGCCGATCCGGCGATTGCGCGACAGGTCACCCGTTGCAGTGAGTATCAGGTCGCCGACCCCGGTCAGTCCCATGAAGGTGTCGGCCCGGGCTCCGAGCGCGCAGCCAAGCCGGGTCATTTCCGCCAGCCCGCGCGTGATCAGCGCCGCCCGCGCGTTCAGACCGAGTTCGAGTGCATCGCAGATGCCGGTCGCGATCGCGAGCACGTTCTTCACAGCTCCTCCGACCTCGACCCCGACGACGTCGTCGCTCGAATAGATGCGCAACGCCCCGCCGTGCAGCGCGTCGGTCACGGTGCGGCAGAACGGGCTCGCCCCGGCGACCGTGAGCGCGGTCGGCAGGCCTCGCGCGACTTCAAGCGCGAAGCTCGGGCCGGACAGCGGGCCTGCGTTCTCGATCGGGCCGATTTCCTCGCGGAAGACTTCGTGCGCAAGGCGGCCGGTCGTCTTCTCGAACCCCTTGCAGAGCCATACCAGCGGCGGCAGCGCATCCGCGCGCAGGGCGCGCAGGACGCCTCGTAGCGCATCGGTCGGCGTTGCCACCACCAGGAGGCCGTGCGCAGCGTGCCGCGTCGCGTCCGCCAGTCGCGCCGTGAGCGCCACGCCGTCTGGCAGGCGCACGCCCGGAAGGTAGCGCTGATTTTCGCGCTCGCCGCGGATCGCCGCGCACTGCGCTTCGTCGCGCGCGTACAGCATCACGGCATGGCGCGATGCGGCCGCGCACGCCATTGCGGTGCCCCACGCGCCTGCGCCGAGCACCGCGATATTCATGGGATCAGGCGTTGGCGGCCGCGCCGTTGCCGCCGGCAGGCGCGCCCTGCTGCGCCATCGCCGCCATCTTCTGGCTGTAGAACGCCTCGAAGTTGATCTCCGCGAGATGGACCGGAGGCAGGCCGGTGCGAGTGATGAGATCGGCGATGTTGGAGCGCAGGTACGGGTAGATGATGCCCGGACAGACGACACCGAGGATCGGGCCCATCTGCTCGGCCGGGATGTTGCGCATCTCGAAGATGCCGCCCTGCTTGCCCTCGACCAGGAACAGCACCTTGTCCTTGATCTTCGCGGTGGCCGTGACACGCACCACGACCTCGTGCACGTTCTCGATCACCGGCGCGTTGCTCACTTCGAGCTGGATGTCGACCGCCGGCGCCTCGCTGTCGAGGAAGATCTGCGGCGCATGCGGCATCTCGAGCGACGCGTCCTTCAGGTAGACGCGCTGCAGTTGAAACACGGGAGCCTGGGCGCCGGTGGCGGGGGTCGTATCCGTCATTGGTGTTCCTTGCGATGAGGCGCGACTCGTGCCGCGCCCCGGGTTGGAATGCGTCAAAGGCCGTCGGGTCAGCCGGCCAGCAGCGGAACCAGCTTGCCGTCGCGGTCGAGCGCGGCCAGGTCATCGAAGCCGCCGACATGCGTCTCGCCGATGAAGATCTGGGGCACCGTCCGGCGCCCGGTGCGGTTCACCATTTCGTCGCGCCGCGCCGGATCCGCATCGATGCGGATCTTCTCGATCTCGGCCGCACCGCGCGCTTTCAGCAGCGCCTCGGCGCGCTGGCAATACGGGCAGACAGCGGTGCTGTACATCAGAACTCGGTTGCTCATGAATTCTCCTACTCAACTCCGGATCGGCAGGCCGGCCTCCCGCCAGGCCGCCAGACCGCCTGCGAGCACGTAGACCTCGCCAAATCCGATCGTGCGCAACTGCGCCGCGACCCTGCCAGCGCGGCTGCCGCTCGCGCACAGAACGATCAGGGGCTTGTCCTTCTTGATGTCGCGCGTCCGTTCCTCGAGCTTGTCAGCTGGCGCGCTGCGCGCTCCCGGCAGCGACCCCGTCGCGAATTCCTCCGGCGTCCGCACGTCGACCACGACGGCGTTGCGGCTGTTGATGAGTTGCGTCGCCTGCAGGGTGGAGAGCGCCGGTCCGGCAGCGCGGCTCCTGACCAGCGGCCACACGAGCATCCCGCCGCTGATGAAGGCGATCGCGATCAGAAAAGCGTTGTCGATGAAAAACTGCACGAGAGGGCCGCGAAGGTAAAGACGCGAATTATAGAATAGGAGCCCGCACTCACCGGCATCGCCGCCGTTCCCCATGTACAAGCTCGTGCTGCTGCGCCATGGCGAAAGCCAGTGGAACCTGGAGAACCGTTTCACCGGCTGGACCGACGTCGACCTGACCGACAACGGCCGGCGCGAAGCGCAGGCGGCGGGAGAACTGCTGCGCAACGAAGGGTACGTCTTCGACATCGCCTACACCTCGGTGCTCAAGCGCGCCATCCGCACCCTGTGGCTGACGCTCGACGCGATGGACCTGATGTGGCTGCCGGTTGTCCACAGCTGGCGCCTGAACGAACGTCACTACGGCGCACTGCAGGGACTGAACAAGGCCGAGACAGCCGCCCGCTTCGGCGAACAGCAGGTACTGGTCTGGCGCCGCGCCTACGCGGTCGCACCGGACCCGCTGACGCCCGACGATCCCCGCTGGGCGGGCAGCGACCCGCGCTACCGCAACCTGAAACCGGAAGAAATCCCGGCGACCGAGTGCCTCAAGGACACCGTCGCGCGCGTGGTCCCGTTCTGGAAGGACTCGATCGCCCCGGCGCTGAGCCGCGGTCGGCGCGTCCTCGTGGCGGCCCACGGCAACTCGCTGCGGGCGCTGATCAAGTACCTGGACAACGTTTCCGACGATGACATCGTCGGCCTGAACATCCCGACCGCGCGTCCGCTCGTCTACGAGCTGGATGCCGAGCTGCGCCCGATCCGCCACTACTACCTGGGTGACGCCGCGGAGATCGAACGCGCGATGGCTGCCGTGGCCGCGCAGGGCAAGGCCAAGCCTTGAAGCGCCCGGCTTGACGCAGGCCGCCTTCGTCGCCTTCGTCCGCGCGCTCCTTCTTGCCGCGAGTGCAGGTCTGCTCGCGCCC
>JAOUJD010000264.1 GCA_029883565.1 Burkholderiaceae bacterium | reverse complement strand
GAACTCCTCGGCCAGTTCCTCGGCCCGCTGGTGCGACCGATTCGCCACCGCGAGCCAGCGCGGGCTGGCATCGAGCAGGGAACCGAGCAGCCCGCGGACGGCTCCGCCGGCCCCCAGCACCAGGACCGAACAGCCGCCGAACTTGAAGTTCAGACGTTCGGTCACGTCGCGCACGAAGCCGATTCCGTCCGTGTTGTCCCCGAGAATGACTTCACCATCGAACTTCAGCGTGTTCACCGCACCCGCGAGGCGGGCTCGGGGCGTCAGGTCGTTGGCGAGCTTCGCGGCATCGAGCTTGAACGGCACCGTCACGTTCAGGCCGCGATAGCCCGCGTCGCGCAGCGCGAGCGCCTTTTCGTCGAAGCCGTCCAGGGGCGCCTCGATGCGCTCGTACGCAATCTTCTGCTTCGTCTGCCGGGCGAAGCAGAGGTGGATCTCGGGCGACTTGCTGTGGGCGATGGGATGGCCCACGACGGCGTACTGATCAACGGCACTCATGGTCGGGCAGCGTCCGCGCTTCGGGTAGCGAGTTGATCGTTCGTGAAAATCCAGGTTCTCGTGATCTCAAGGATATCCGTATCCCTGGCGATGTCGGGAGGAAACGGGGGGTAAGGCCCTGCCAGTTGCACGATTCTGCGTGCGGCGCGGTCCAGGACCGCGGAGCCCGACGACTTCTCCAGGATCGTATCCGCAACCGATCCGTCCTTGCGGATCGACACGGTCAGGCGCAGCGAGCCATAGTACCGACCCCGCGCTTCCGCCGGATAGTTTTCGTTGCCGACCTTCTCGACGCGCGCCCGCCAGTCCTCGAAGTAGCGCGCATAGCGGTACTCGGACGTGCTTGGCATGTAGTGATGCTTGCGCGGCCGTTTCTCGTAGTCCGAAATCTGCTTTGCGATCTCGGCCTGCGCGCGCGCGAGTCGCTGGCGCGTCTCTTCGTCGAGCGAGCCGGACTGCGGGTCGTCCGCGGCCGTCTCCTTGCGCGGGCTGGGCCGCATTTGCAGCGATTCCTTCAACGACGCCAGCAGCCGCCTCTGCTCCTCCTCGAGCTGCTGCACCGACCTGCGCGCCTCCTCCAGCGCGTCGCCATCGCGCATCTCGAAGCTGTTCGGCAGGGGCGAGGTGCGGCGCCCGCGCTCATGCGCACCTCCGCCGTCGAGGTTTGCCTGCGCAAGCGCTGCGGGTTTTCCCGGACGGGTCTCGCTCTTCGCGTTGACGAGGATGATGTCGAGCGGAGGATCGCTCGAGCGAACCCGCAGCAGCTCGGGGTCGACGAAGCGGATCGCGAGGATCGTCATGTGCAGGCCGATGGACACAGTGAGCGCCATGACCAGCACCTTGTCGGCCAGCAGCGCCTTCAGGCTGCGAGGTTCTTCGGCGACATCCATCCGCAGTGCGACTCAGTTCGGGAGTAAGGGTGCGGCCGATTGTAGCGAGCACACATCGGCCGACGTGACAGGATCGCGCTAGTCCCCGCCTTCGTTGCGGAGATGCCTCAGCCAACAGTGCCGGTCGGTCCGGCGGATTCGTCCGGTACCTCTCCTGCAGCTGCCGCAGGGCCTGCGCCCGGAGCTGCGGATTCGATTGCCGTGCTCTGCTCGGCGGCTGCAAGCTCCTCGTCCTCGGGGTCCACCGCGCTCTGCGCGGAGAGCACCTGACGGACGCGGGCCTCGATGGCCAGGTCGACTTCGTTCGTTCCGAGAACGTCGAGTTCGAGACGCTGGCCACGCGGCAGCTCGGGCAGTCCCGGCAGGCGCGTGATGAATGGCATGCCGTCGACCCGCAGCACGTCCGCCCTGATGACCGTCGCGCTGATCCGATCGCACTGTTCCTGCCGGATCCACCGCAACGCCCAGTAGCGCTCCATGCGCTGCTGGAAGTCGGCGTATGCCGCGTACAGGGCCTCGAAGCCGGAAACGATGCCGAACAGGTCCGCGTCCCTGGGCCGGTAGGGCGGTGTTTCGCCCCGTGCGCATGCGATCAGCTGCCTCTGATTGACGAGATCCACATAGCGTCGGAGCGGCGACGTGCTCCAGGTGTAGTGATCGACCCCGATGCCCTCGTGCGGCGCCGGCGTGGTGCTCATCCGGACCCGCCCGAGGCTCTGCGAGCGGTAGATCGCCGGCGTCTTCAGTTCGGCGAGCCAGCCACCCCACGTGCTGTTCGCCAGGATCATCATTTCGGCGACGACGAGGTCGAGCGGAGCGCCGCGACGCCGCGGCTTGATGCTCACGTGCGCATGCTCGCCGTCGCCGTCCAGCACGAAGGAGTAGTCGACCCGCCCGAGCGGCTCGGGCCTACCGCGCACTTCCTCTCGACGTGCCAGGAGGGCGCGCGCCACCTTCCACAGCAACGCCAGTTCGGCTGCGAAGGGCGCGTCGAAGGCGCCGGTTTCGATCGCCTCGTCCGTGATGATCTCGTCGAGGCGGTCGTGGCGCAGGTTGGCGGCGATGCGCACGCGCTCGACCCTGGTTTCCGTCGCGCGCACCTCGTACGACTCCGTGTCGACGGTCGCGTAGAGCGACAGTACCGGCACCTCGCGCCCCTCGTTCAGCGAAAACGCGTCCACCCAGCGATCGGGCAGCATCGTGAACTTCAGGCCGGGCGCATAGACGGTCGACATGCGCGCCCGCGCAACCCCATCCAGCGCCGTATCGCGCTCGATCGCGACTGCCGGCGCCGAGATGTGGATTCCGATGCGCAGATGATCGCCCTGCCGCTCCACCGAAAACGCGTCGTCGATCTCGGTCGTCGCACTGTCGTCCACCGAGAAGGCGGCGACCGGTGCAAGCGGCAGGTCGGCCGGCAGGCTCGGCGCCGGCAGGTCGGCCGGAAAGCCGGTCCCACGCGCGAAGTGGTTCGCGACGAAGCTGTCCACATGCCAGCGGTAGGGCGATGCGATCGCCCCGGCGGCGAGCAGCAGCTTCAACGGCGTCGTGTGCATCTCGTTGGCCGCCTGCTCCACGGCCTTGTATTCGACGCTGTTCTTGTCCGGCCTGACCAGCAGCGAGATCGCCTGCTGCGTGATCGCCGCTGGCGCTGAGCCCGCTTTCAGCGCCTGCACGTGCCTCTGGCGCAGCTCGTCCTGCAGGCGCCTGCGCTCGATCGCGGCCAGCGCCGCCTTCAGCGTGTCGGCGGGCGCCGCCCGATAGCGGCCGCGTCCCTTGCGGTAGAAGTAGACGGGCGCCGAGTGCAGGCGGAACAGCAGCGACGCCGCCTCGACGCTGCCGGGCTCCTTGCCGTAGTACTCGCGCGCGATGTCCAGAAACCCGAACTCCTCCGCAGGCGCCGCTTCCCACAGGAAGTCCAGGTCGATCGCGCTCGCCTCGGCCTGCGCCTTCTCCATCAGCGCGGCCGGTGCCGGTTCGCGGAACTGCAACAGCACGTGCGAACCCTTCACCTTGGTGCGCTTGCCGCTCGCCAGCTCGACCTGGTGAGACGCGTCGGTGCTGGCGAGGACGGTGCCCGCCTTGAACGCGCCGTCTTCCTCGAACAGCAGGTGCGTGGTCACAGCGTACCCATGAAGGTGCGAATGCCACGGAGCATCAGTTCGACCGCGATCGCGGCAAGCACCAGGCCCATCAGCCGGACGAACGCCAGGGTGACGCGCTCGCCGAGCAGCGCGAACAGACGCCCCGAGAAGGAAAGCACGACCGCGCTCAGTGCCAGCACGCCGGCGATCGCAGCGATCCACTCGGGCCAGCGCGACGGTTCGCGCGACACGAACAGCAGCACCGTCGCCAGCGCGGACGGGCCGGCGAGCGCCGGCACCGCGAGCGGCACGATGAAAGGTTCCCCGTGCGGCTGGTCGCCGTAGATGCCCTGTCCGGTCGGGAACACCATGCGCAGCGCCACCAGCATCAGCACCACGGCACCACCGATCTGCAGCGACACGTCCGACAGGCCCAGAGCTCCGAGGAAGGGGCGGCCGACAAACACCGCAACCGAAAGGACCAGGAAGGCGATGAAGCATTCGCGCAGGATG
>JAOUJD010000263.1 GCA_029883565.1 Burkholderiaceae bacterium | reverse complement strand
CGATCGCCGAGGCCGGCACCCGCTCCTTCCTCGCCGTGGGACCGTCGCGCCCGCCGGCGCCGCGCACCTACGCGACCTGGGACGGCGGGCAGCGCCGGGATCGCGACGTGTCCTGGGACGAGATGCGCGCCTGCTGCGAGGAGATCGTCCGCACCCAGCACGGCACCCGCGACGGGCGCGTCAACATCTGCATCGAGCTGCCGGTGTACCAGCCGCAGTACCGGCCGGATCACCTGGAGTTCGCGCGCACGTTCCGCGAACAGGCCGCCCAGTACGGCGATCTCGCACGAAGCCATCGGCTCGGCCTGACGCAGGACGGGCATCGCGCCGGCACGCTGCAGCTCGCGCGCGACGAGCTGGGACTGCTCGGCGCCGACGCGTTCATGTCGCATTCGATCGACCTCACGCCCGGGGACATCGAGGCCTGCGTCGCCACCGGCACCAGCATCGTGCACAACCCGAGCGCGATCATGTCGATCCGCGGCCGCTGCCCGGTGCCGGAGCTGATCGACGCGGGCGTGACCGTGGCGCTGGGGTCCGACGGCATCGCGCCGGACCGCAGCTACGACATGTTCCGCCACATGTTCCAGTGCATGCACTATCACCGCCGGCATTTCCGCGACCCCGGCGTCCTGCCGCACGGCAAGGTGCTGGAGATGGTGACGATCGATGCCGCGCGCGCGCTCGGCCTGGAACGCGAGATCGGCTCGCTGGAAGCGGGGAAGAAAGCCGACATCATCCTGGTCGATCTCTTCAAGCCGCACCTGATGCCGCTCAACATGCCGGTCTACCGGGTCACGAGCTTCGCCAACGGCGCCGATGTGAGCACAACCATCGTCAACGGCCGGATCCTGATGGAGGACGGCAAGGTGCTGACGGTCGACGAAACGGTCGTCATGGAGCGTGCGCAGGCGGCGACGGACCTGATGCTCGAGCGCACGGGGCTCGCGCACCTGCTCGAGTCACCGGCGCGCCTCTGGCAGGCGACGCACTACGACCCGCAGGTGCCGCGCGAGCGGACCGGCGAGCGTTGAGCGAGCGGCGAGGCGCCGGCCAATGTCCGTCCAGGTCGACTTCTCGACGCTGACCGCGTACCAGCGCTACAAGCTGATGGCCAGCCTGATCGTGCCGCGACCCATTGCGCTGGTCACCACGCAGAACGCGGCCGGCGTGGTCAACGCCGCGCCCTTCAGCATGTTCAACATGATGGGCGAGGACCCGCCGATATTGATGATCAGCATCAACAAGCTCTCGGACGGGCACCTGAAGCACACGGCGGCGAACATCCTCGCGCACGGCCAGTTCGTCGTCCACATCGCCGACGAGCCGATGGCGGAGCAGATGCATCGCTGCGGCGACAACCTGCCGGCCAGCGAGAGCGAACTGATCGCCGTCGGCTTGACCGCCACGCCCTCCCGCGCGGTGACGCCGCCGCGGATCGTGGAAGCGCCGGTCGCCTTCGAGTGCGAGCTCGAGGAGAAGATCGAGACGGCGAGCCGCCACATCTTCATCGGGCGGGTGCTCTGGCTGCACGCGCGCGAAGGCCTGGTCGACGTCCAGCACTGCCGCGTGCGGCTGCAGAACTACTTCCCCGTCGCGCGCTTCGGCGCCAGTTTCTACATTCGCACGCGCGACCGCTTTTCGATGAGCGACGAGCACGGCGGCGCGGAGGCTGCCGCCATCGACGAGATCGCCTAGGAGGCTGTCACCATGGGTACTCAGGTCATACGCGATGTGCGCCCGCTCGGCGCGGCGGCGGTCGATGTCGTGCTGGACCGGGCGACGGTCGAAGCGGTCCTGCCCGCCGGCAGTGCGCCGGCGCACCTGCCGCTGCTGCTGGACGGACGGGGCCAGCTGCTGCTGCCGGCGCTGGTGGAGAGCCACGTCCACTTCGACAAGACGCTCTGGGGCATGCCCTGGCGCCCGAACACCGCGGGCCCGACCCGCAACGACCGGATCGCCAACGAGCAGCGACTGCTCCCCGGCATCGACGTCCCGATCGCGGAGCGGGCCGGGCCGCTGATCGAGCACTGCATCGCGCGCGGGTCGCTGCACTTCCGCAGTCACGTGGACGCGCAGACGGCGTTCGGCCTCCGGCACGTCGAGGCGATGCTCGCGCTGCGCGAGACGTACCGTGATGTCATCGACCTGCAATTCGTGGCCTTTCCGCAGGCGGGCATGCTGATCAATCCCGGCACCCGCGACCTGATGCGCGCGGCGCTGGAGCTGGGCGTGGACATCGTCGGCGGGATCGACCCTGCCGGCATCGATCGCGATCCGATCGGGCACCTCGAAGCGGTGTTCGCCATGGCGACACGCTACGGCAAGGGCGTCGACATCCACCTGCACGATCCCGGCGAGCTCGGCCGGTGGCAGATGGAGCGCATCGCCGACATGACGCAGGCGGCGGGTCTCGCGGGCCGCGTCATGATCGGCCACGCGTACTGCATGGGCGCGTTCCCGACGGCCGACCTCGCGCCGCTGGCCGATCGGCTGGCCGCGCTCGACATCTCGATCATGACCTGCGCGCCACCGCACACCACGGTGCCTCCGGTGGCGTGGCTGCGCAGCCGCGGCGTCAACGTCTGCTCCGGCTCCGACGGCATCCGCGACGCGTGGAGCCCGATGGGCAACGGCGACATGCTGGAGCGCGCGATGCTGATCGCGCTGCGCTACGGCTGGAGCAAGGACGAGGAGCTCGCGATGGCCTTCGACATCGTCAGCGCGGGCGGCGCGCGGGCGCTCGGCGTCGAGTCCTACGGACTTGCCGCCGGATGCCGCGCCGACTTCGTGCTGCTCGCGGCCGAGAATCTCGCCGCCGCTGTCGTGGATCGTCCCGCCGGGCGCACCGTCGTCAGTCGCGGCAGGATCGTCGCGCGCGACGGCGTGTACACGGGTCATTGACGAGGGGCGATGCGCACCCGTCTCAAGGCAGCGTTCGTCATGGGTTTCGACGGCTCGGCGCACGAGCTGTGGCGGGACGGTGAAGTCGTGTTCGCCGGCGACACCGTCGAATTCGTCGGGCGCGGTTTTCCCGGGCCCGTCGATCGGACCGTCGACTACGGTCGCGCGCTGATCAGCCCCGGCCTGATCGACCTCGACGCGCTGGGCGACCTCGATTCCGGCGTGCTGACCGTGGACAACGGCGACAAGCTCGATATGGGTCGGCTGTGGTCGGAAGACTATCTCCGGCAGGGTCCGCGGGAGACCTACACCGAGGACGAGGAGCGCTTCAAGTACCGATACGCGTTCACGCAGCTGATCAGGAACGGCATCACCACCGCGCTGCCGATCACCTCGATGTACTACCGGCAGTGGGCCGAGCGCTACGACGAGTTTGCCGACGTCGCGGCGATCGCCGTCGAGCTCGGCCTGCGCGTGTATCTCGGTCCCTGTTACATGAGCGGCATCACGTACGTCCGCCGGGACCGGACGCTCGATCGGTTCTGGGACGAGCCGCGCGGGCTCGCGGGGCTGGAGCAGGCGATGCGTTTCTGCCGCGATTTCGACGGCGCCGGCAACGGTCTGGTGCGCGGACTGCTCGCCCCGGACCGCATCGAGACCTGCACGCCGCAGCTGCTGGCGCGCACCGCGGCCGCGGCAGCGGAGCTGGCCGTGCCGGTGCGGCTGCACTGCTGCCAGTCCGTCTACGAATTCGAGACGGTGCTGCAGTTGCGCGGCACGACGCCGCTCGGCTGGCTGGAGGAGCTCGGACTGCTGACGCCGCGGGCCATCCTGCCGCACGGCATCTTCCTGAGCGGCCATCCGAAGGTGCCGGACACCGGCGAGGACGACTGGCGACGGCTGGTCGCGTCGGGCGCCAGCATCGTGCATTGTCCGGCGGTGTTCGCCCGGAGCGGCGAGGCGCTGGATTCCTTCGGGCGCTACCGCGCGGCCGGCATCAACCTCGGTCTGGGCACCGACACCTGGCCGCCGGACCTCGTGCACAACATGCAGCTCGGCCTCTATCTCGCGCGCGTGAAGGAAGGCGACACGGTGC
>JAOUJD010000262.1 GCA_029883565.1 Burkholderiaceae bacterium | reverse complement strand
CCGCCATGCCTGTGCGACGATCACCGGCACGACGATGTACAGGGCGACCGACGTCAGCAGCGTGTCCCACGGCACCGTGATGGAGGCCACACCGAGCAGCAGCGCGACGATCGGGGCGAACGCGAACACCATGATCGTGTCGTTCAGCGCGACCTGCGACAGCGTGAAGTACGGATCCCCGTTGGTCAGCCGGCTCCACACGAACACCATCGCGGTGCAGGGCGCCGCCGCGAGCAGGATCAGGCCCGCGATGTAGCTGTCGATCTGCGCCGCCGGCAGCCACGGCGCAAAGAGATGCCGGATGAAGATCCACGCCAGCAGCGCCATCGAAAACGGCTTCACCAGCCAGTTGACCGCCAGCGTGACGCCGATGCCGCGCACGTGCTCGCGCACCTGGCCCAGCGCGCCGAAGTCGATCTTCAGCAGCATCGGGATGATCATCACCCAGATCAGCAAGCCCACTGGCAGGTTGACGCGCGCGACCTCCAGTGCGCTGACCGCCTGGAAGAACGCCGGGAAGAGCTGGCCGAGGACGATGCCGGCACCGATGGTGAGCGCCACCCACAGCGTCAGGTAGCGCTCGAAAAAGGAAAGGCCGGTCACGGACGGCCGGCCTTCGATGACTTCACTCACTGCGCGATCACTTGGGGTTGATCTTCGTGATCTTGTTGCCCTGGATGCCGAGGCCCGCCATCAGGCCCTTCTGCCCGAAGATGAACGCGTAGACGTCGTCGTTCAAGGCCGTCGTGGAGGTCGTGGTCTTCGCCCTGCCTTCGTCCATCACCACGACACTCGGGCCGACGCCGACCTCGAAGCCCTGCGTGCTGTCGAGCGACTTCAGCGCGCCATCGTTCATGAAGAGCATCGCGTAGCCGTAGGTCTGCGCGCCTGCCTGCAGGCCGGACGATATGCCGGCGGTGTTGTAGTACGCGACCGGCTTGCCGCCCTTCAGCAGCACGCCCTCGCCGTACTGGCCGCCGATTCCGAAACCGGCCTTGGTCACCTTCGGGAAGACCAGGATCGCCTTGGCCTTGCCGCCGATGCTCCTGGCGACGGGCACGTTCGCGTACAGCTGGTTCAGCGCGCCCTGGCCATCCCTGGCCAGCGTCGCGGCGCTGTTCTTGGCCATGTCGGCCGCCCACGCCGCCGGCGCGGCCAGTCCGATACCGATCACGGCCGCAAGTCCGGCGACGAACTGGCGCCTGAAAGGAGAGCGAGTACCTGATTTCATCGAGCGTCCTTCGCGGTTGACTTCAGACGGCGTCGCAGAACGATGACGCCTGCGGTTGAAGGCTAGACGCACGCGCGTCACGCGACCTGCTCTGAATCATCGGTCCGGCCGATTTCGTCGAGGCGGCGTTGCAGCGCCAGCTTGTCGAGCCTGCCGTGCGGGAGGCTCAGGAACAGCTCGATCCGCCGCTGCAATGTCGTCAGCGCCCGGACGAAGGCCTTGCGCCTGTCCTCATCGGAGCCCTCGACCGCGGCGGGATCCTCGACGCCCCAATGCGCGGTGACGGGCTGGCCGTGCCAGAACGGGCACGCCTCGCCGGCCGCGTTGTCGCAGACCGTGAAGACGAAGTCGAGCGGCGGCCCGCCCGGCGTCGCGAACTCGTCCCAGCTCTTGCTGCGCAGGCCGTCCGTCGGAAACCGGTTCTTCTGCAACAGTTCGATCGCAAGCGGGTTGACCCGCCCGGTCGGATTGCTGCCCGCGCTGTGGGCGATGAACCGGTCCTTCCCCATCGCGTTCATCACGACTTCGGCCAGGATCGACCGTGCCGAATTGCCGGTGCAGAGAAACAGCACGTGCCTGGTCGGATCGCTCATGTCCCGTCCCTCAGGAGCAGCACGCCGCGTTCCTCGCGCGCGGTGCAGCCGGCTTGGCCGCGACGGCGGGCGCACAGCACGCCTCCGTCGCCTCCGCGGCGACGTGCACATGGAAGCGTTTCATGCCTTGACCTTTCGGGATGTATTGCGGCCGGAGAACGAAGGAGCGCACGCGGCCGGACCGCACGCGCCGCCGTCGGCGGCGCAGCAGTTCTCGGTCAGGAAGGCGAGCAGCCGGTTCATCGACGCGAAGTCCGCGGCGTAGAACACGTAGCGCCCGTCCTGCCGCGATTTCACGAGCCGGGCGTGCGCGAGTTCCTTCAGGTGGAACGACAACGCCGCCGGCGCGATGCCGACACACTCGGCGATCTCGCCCGCCGCCATGCCCGCGGCCCCCTGCTCCACGAGCAGGCGGAACACGGCAAGCCGGGTTTCCTGGGCCAGGGCCGCGAGCGCGGCAACGGCGTCATTCGTTTTCATGTTTCAAATAATATTGAAACGTTTAGCGCGCTGTCAAGCACGGGGGCATCCAGCTGGTGGAGCCCGATGCGCAGTGAAACCGGGCCGGAGGAACGTCAGGCGGCCGCGGTCGCCCGCGCCGGCACGTGGCTCATCGCGTGCTCCGCGATCGCCGTGATCGTGAGGCTGGGATTGACCCCCGGATTGGCAGGCACGACGGAACCGTCACACACCAGCAGGTTCTCGTAACCGAAGGCGCGGCAACGGTCGTCGACCACGCCCGTCGACGCGTCGCGACCGATCACCGCCCCGCCGAGGATATGGGCCGTGGCGGGGATGTTGGCGAGCGCCTCCACCACCATGCTCTGGGGCAATCCCCCGGTGCGCTCCGCCAGCCAGCGTGCCGCCCGGTTGCCGGCCTCGATGTAGGTCGGGTTCGGGCTGCCGACGTCCTGCTCGGTCGTCAGGCGCGCACCGCGCCCGATCCAGCGCTCGCGCGCGCGAAAGCGCAGTGCATTGTCGAGCGACTGCATCACCAGCAGGATCAGGGTCCGGCGCGACCAGCGGAACGGCCACAGCGTGCGCAGGAACTGCAGCGGGTGCCGCGCGATCGCCGCCAGCAGCTTGAGCGGCCGCGTCAGCCGCGTGCCCCTGCCCGTCAGCAGCGTGGTCAGGCTGGACAGGGCGTCGCCGTGCTTGCCGTAGGTGACGAACTCGATGTGCGTGTCCGGGTCGGGATGGATGCTGGCGCTGATCGCCACGTCGTTCCAGGGCCGGAGCGTGTCGTCGGGCAGCGTGACGGCCAGCAGCGATTCGCTGTTGGTGCGAACGAGGTGGCCAAGCCGGTCGCTCAGCGCCGGCAGCGACCCCGACAGCTTGCAGCGCGCGAGCAGCGCGTTGGTGCCGAGGGCTCCGGACGCCACCACGACGCCCGCCGCGCGGAACTGCCGTGGCCGGCGGCGGAACCAGGCGCCGGGATGCTCCGTCTCGATCACGTACCCGCCGGACCCGTCCGCGGCGCCGGCCGGCCGGATGTCGACGACCTCGCGTTCGGGGATGATCTCGACGCCGCGGCGCTCGGCGAACCACAGGTAGTTCTTCACCAGCGTGTTCTTGGCGCCGGTGCGGCAACCCACCATGCAGGCGCCGCACAGCAGGCAACCGGTGCGTTCGGGCCCCTCGCCGCCGAAGTACGGATCAGGCACCGTCACGCCGGGCGTGCCGAAATAGATCGAGCACGACGTGCGGGTGAACGTCTGCTCGACGCCGAAGTGCGCGGCCATCTCGCGCAGCAGCCGCTGGCCGTCGCTGTCATGCGGCACGGGCTGCATGCCGAGCATGCGCTCCGCGGTCGCGTAGTGCGGCGCGAGCGCCTCGGCCCAGTTGGCGGTGCCCGGCCACTGGCGATGCTCGAAGAAGGCGGGCTTGGCCCGGTACAGGGTGTTCGCGAACACGAGGCTGCCGCCACCGACGCCGGATCCGGTCGCGATGAAGATGTCCTTGAACACCGACATCCTGAAGATGCCGCGCAATCCGAGCGACGGCGCCCACAGGAAGCGCTTCAGGTCCCATGCGGTCTGCGCGAAGTCCGCGTCGCGGAAACGGCGGCCGCGCTCCAGGACGGCGACCCGATAGCCCTTCTCGGCCAGCCGCAAGGCGGCAACGCTGCCGCCGAACCCGGATCCGATCACGATCCAGTCGTAGGTCATGGCGTCCGGGCCT
>JAOUJD010000038.1 GCA_029883565.1 Burkholderiaceae bacterium | reverse complement strand
GATGACGGTGGCGCTGATTGCGCCGATCGCCATGGAAGAGGGCCTGCGCTTCGCCGTGCGCGAGGGCGGCAAGACCGTCGGCGCCGGCGTCGTGGCAAAGATCATCAAGTAGGGAGCTGACACGGGGCGTGACCTCCGGGTTGCGCCCTGCCAGTGACGGTAGGGGTATAGCTCAACTGGCAGAGCGTCGGTCTCCAAAACCGAAGGTTGGGGGTTCGATTCCCTCTGCCCCTGCCAACCAACCGCGCCGCGGAACGGCGCGTGCGTCGCGAAGCCGCGGCGCGCAACAGGAAAGACATGACAACGCAGAACGTCGAAACCGTGTCCAGCAAGGCCGACCTCGCCCTTGTGGCGGTGGCCGTGCTCGCCGCAGCGGCAGGCGTGCTGGGCTTCACCTTCCTGACCGACCAGCCGACGCTGGCCCGGGTCGGCGTGCTGATCGGCGGCCTGGCCGTCGCTCTGGTGATGGCCTGGTTCTCGCAGCCGGGCAAGCGCTTCCTCGCGTACGGGCGGGAGTCCTACGAAGAGACCAAGCGCGTGGTGTGGCCGAGCCGCAAGGAGACCCTGACCACGACGGGCATCGTGTTCGCGTTCGTCGTGATCATGGCGGTCCTCCTGTTCGTGGTCGACAAGAGCCTCGAGTGGTTCCTGTACGACCTTCTGCTGAGCTGGCGCTAAGGGGTTTCGCATGACGACGACGGAAACCGCCACGGGTTCGAATACCAAGCGCTGGTACGTGGTGCACGCCTACTCGGGGATGGAGAAGAGCGTGGCGCGTGCCCTGCAGGAGCGCATCAACCGCGCCGGACTGCAGGCGCAGTTCGGCCGGATCATGGTGCCGACCGAGGAAGTGGTCGAGGTCAAGGGCGGGCAGAAGTCCATCTCCGAACGCCGCTTCTTCCCTGGCTACGTGCTGGTCGAGATGGAACTGACCGACGAGGCCTGGCACCTGGTGAAGAGCACGCCGAAGGTCACCGGTTTCGTCGGTGGCAGCGGCACGCGTCCGGCGCCGATCTCCCAGAAGGAGGTCGACAAGATCATGGCGCAGATGCAGGAAGGCGTCGAGAAGCCGCGGCCCAAGACGCTGTTCGAGGTGGGCGAGATGGTGCGGGTCAAGGAAGGCCCGTTCACCGACTTCAACGGCAACGTCGAGGAAGTGAACTACGAGAAGAGCCGCCTACGCGTGTCGGTGACCATCTTTGGTCGCTCGACCCCGGTGGAACTCGAGTTCGGGCAGGTGGAGAAGGTCTAGGTCGAGCGCAGTGGCGGGCACAACCCGCCGCTGCGTTCGAGTTGTTCGGCGTGACTTGCTTGGGGCGGCCCGGCGCAGGTCACGGAGGCAGAGGAAGGGGCCGCGCCAACCGGGGAGCTGTGCGTAGAGCCGCACGGCGCTTGAACCCAAAGGAGCCAACATGGCGAAGAAGATCATCGGCTTTATCAAGCTGCAAGTGCCGGCCGGGAAGGCGAATCCGTCGCCCCCGATCGGTCCCGCGCTCGGCCAGCGCGGCCTGAACATCATGGAGTTCTGCAAGTCGTTCAACGCCCAGACGCAGGGCGTCGAGCCCGGGCTGCCGATTCCGGTGGTGATCACGGCGTTCGCGGACAAGAGCTTCACGTTCGTGATGAAGACGCCGCCGGCCACCGTGCTGATCAAGAAGGCCGCCAAGATCGAACGCGGTTCGGCGCGCCCGCACACCGACAAGGTGGGCAAGATCACGCGCGCGCAGGCCGAGGAGATCGCGAAGACCAAGATGCCGGACCTCACTGCCGCTGACATGGATGCGGCCGTGCGCACGATCGCCGGCAGCGCCCGCTCGATGGGCATCACGGTGGAGGGCCTGTAAATGGCGAAGCTCTCGAAACGCACGCAGGCGATCCGCAAGAAAGTCGACACCCAGAAGGTGTATCCGGCGCCGGACGCCCTGAAGCTGGTGAAGGAATGCGCCAACGCGAAGTTCGACGAATCCGTCGACGTGTCGGTGCAGCTCGGCATCGATGCCAAGAAGTCGGACCAGTCGGTGCGCGGCTCGGTCGTGCTGCCCGCGGGCAGCGGCAAGACCAAGCGGGTGGCGGTGTTCGCGCAGGGCGCGAAGGCCGACGAGGCCAAGGCCGCCGGGGCGGACATCGTCGGCTTCGACGACCTCGCCGCGAAGGTCAAGGAAGGCTTCATGGACTTCGATGTCGTGATCGCCTCGCCGGACGCGATGCGGGTCGTCGGTGGCCTCGGACAGATCCTCGGCCCGCGCGGACTGATGCCGAACCCCAAGGTCGGCACCGTGACCGCTGACGTGGCGCAGGCGGTGCGCAACGCCAAGGCGGGCCAGGTGCAGTTCCGCGCCGACAAGGCCGGGATCGTGCACGCCTCGATCGGTCGCGCGTCGTTCGACGTGGAGCGGCTGAACACGAACCTGACGGCGCTGATCGACGCGCTGAACAAGTCCAAGCCGGCAACGGCCAAGGGCGTGTTCCTGCGCAAGGTGTCGGTGTCCTCGACGATGGGTATCGGCGTGCGGGTGGATGCCGGCACGTTGCACGGATAAGGACGAAGGATTTCGACCCGGCCGCGACCGGGTCACAAGGGCTTTGGGCTGCGCGCCGCGTCAAGCGGCGGTTCCAACCGCCGGGCGAAACGGGCGCGCTGCTGTCAAAGACCGCTGGATGAGGACGGGTACCGCGCGTGAGCGCGAGCAGGAACGCAGCGAGCCCGCCCTCCTTAATCACCGATCGAGTTCGTTCTTGCCCGCGCTCGGGCGCGACGAACCGACGACCGGAATCCAGCGCAGACGGCGGCCCCGGAGAAGGCATTGAAGTGCGTCGGTTTCAAGAACGCCCGTCAGTGCTTCGCTTCGGACGCCGGTGCAGTTGAACCGGTGCCTAGCAATCCTGCGAAGCACTTTTTGATGGAGCCAGTTCCGTGAGTCTCAATCGGCAAGAAAAGGCTGCCGTGGTCGAGGAGGTCAGCGCCCTTGTGGCGAAGGCCCAGTCGATCGTGGTCGCCGAATACCGTGGACTGGATGTGGATGCGGTCACCAAGCTGCGCAAGCAAGCGCGCAGCCAGGGTGTCCAGCTGCGTGTGCTGAAGAACACTTTGGCACGCCGCGCCGTGAGCGGAACCCCGTTCGCCGGACTGTCCGACAAGCTGGTCGGGCCGCTGGTGTACGGCTTCTCCGCCGACCCGGTCGCGGCCGCCAAGGTGCTCTCGAGTTTCGCCAAGGATCACGACAAGCTCGTCCTCAAGGGCGGCGCGATGGCCAACTTCGTCATGGACGAAAAGGGCATCAAGGCGCTGGCGACGATGCCGAGCCGTGACGAGCTGCTGGCGAAGCTGATGGCCACGATGCAGGCCCCGATCGGGCAGTTCGTTCGCACCCTGAACGAAGTGCCCTCGCGTTTCGTGCGCACGCTGGCAGCGGTGCGCGACGCGAAGGAAAAGGCGGCCGCCTGAACCCCATCCGAAATATCTGAAACCGACACTACGTATCAGGAGTCATAGCAATGGCACTTTCAAACCAGGAAATCCTCGACGCGATCGCGGCGAAATCAGTTCTCGAGATCAGTGAACTGATCAAGATGATGGAAGAGAAGTTCGGCGTCTCGGCGGCTGCGGCTGCCGTGGCCGTGGCCGCCCCGGCGGCCGGTGGCGGCGGAGCTGCCGCTGCAGCCGAAGAGCAGACCGAGTTCAACGTGATCCTGGCCGAAGTCGGGGCCAACAAGGTGAACGTGATCAAGGCGGTGCGCGAACTGACCGGCCTGGGCCTCAAGGAGGCCAAGGACCTGGTCGACGGCGCTCCGAAGCCCGTCAAGGAAGGCGTCAACAAGGCGGACGCCGAGGCGGCCAAGAAGAAGCTCGAAGAGGCCGGCGCCAAGGTCGAGGTCAAGTAAGTGTTCGGGAACGCTGGCGAAGCGGGCTTCGCCAGCGCCTCGGGCGAATCAGAGGCCGGGAGGCCTTTGATCTGGGGGCACGGCCCCCAGATCAAAGTCTTCCCTTGATGAGAGAAAGCGCGGGACACCCCTAGGCCGCCCGGGCGACAGCGATTGCTGCGCCCGCGGTGGCTTTTGTCGTCCCCGCCTCTCCCGTCGTGGGCTTGTAGTCCTTCATCGTCCTGCGTCGAACGGAGCGTCCATGCCGTACTCGTTCACTGAAAAGAAGCGCATCAGGAAAAGCTTTGCCAAGCGGCCGAGCGTGCTGTCGGTGCCTTTCCTGCTCGCCACCCAGCTCGAGTCCTACACCCACTTCCTGCAGGCGGACGTCCCGCCCGGGCGGCGCGAGCCCCATGGCCTGCAGGCGGCCTTCTCGTCGATCTTCCCGATCTCCAGCCACAACGGCATGGCGCGGCTGGAATTCGTCAGCTACAACCTGGGCGAGCCGCCGTTCGACGTCAAGGAGTGCCAGCAGCGCGGCCTGACCTATGCCTCGCCGCTGCGCGCCAAGGTGCGCCTGGTGATCATGGACCAGAGGCCTCCAAGCCGACGGTCAAGGAAGTGAAGGAGCAGGAGGTCTACATGGGCGAGATCCCGCTCATGACGACCACCGGCTCGTTCGTGATCAATGGCACCGAGCGCGTCATCGTCAGCCAGCTGCACCGCTCCCCCGGCGTGTTCTTCGAGCACGACCGCGGCAAGACCCACTCGAGCGGCAAGCTGCTGTTCTCGGCCCGCGTGATTCCCTACCGCGGTTCGTGGCTGGACTTCGAGTTCGACCCGAAGGACGTGCTGTACTTCCGCGTCGACCGCCGCCGCAAGATGCCCGCCACGATCCTGCTGAAGGCCATCGGCCTGACGCCGGAGCAGATCCTTGCCCACTTCTTCCGCTTCGACACCTTCGCCCTGGCGGCCGAGGGCGGGTTCATGGAGCTCGTGCCCGAGCGCCTGCGCGGCGAGATCGCACGCTTCGACATCACCGACAAGACCGGCAAGGTGATCGTCGCCAGGGACAAGCGCATCAATGCCAAGCACATCCGCGACATGGAAGCCGCGGGCATGACGCGCATCGCCGTGACCGAGGACTACCTGCTCGGGCGCGTGCTGGCACTCAACGTGGTCGACCCCGAGACGGGCGAGATCGTCGCGAGCGCCAACGACGAGCTGACCGAGGACACGCTCAAGAAGCTGCGTGCGGCCAACGTCACGGACATCCGCACGATCTACACGAACGACCTCGACCAGGGGCCGTTCATTTCGAACACGCTGCGCATCGACGAGACGGGCGACCAGCTGGCGGCCCGCATCGCCATCTACCGGATGATGCGTCCGGGCGAACCGCCGACCGAGGACGCGGTCGAGACCCTGTTCCGCCGCCTGTTCTTCGACGACGAGACCTACGACCTGTCGCGCGTCGGCCGCATGAAGGTCAACAGCCGCTTCGGGCGTCCTGAAATCACCGGCCTGATGACGCTCAACCACGAGGACATCGTCGACACGATGAAGATCCTGGTCGAGCTGCGCAACGGCCGCGGCGAGATCGACGACATCGACCACCTCGGCAACCGGCGCGTGCGCGTGGTCGGCGAACTGGCCGAGAACCAGTTCCGCGCCGGACTGGTGCGCGTCGAGCGGGCGGTGAAGGAGCGCCTCGGCCAGGCCGAGACCGAGAACCTGATGCCGCACGACCTGATCAACAGCAAGCCGATCAGCGCCTCGATCCGCGAGTTCTTCGGTTCGTCCCAGCTGTCGCAGTTCATGGACCAGACCAACCCGCTGTCGGAGATCACGCACAAGCGCCGCGTTTCCGCGCTCGGACCGGGAGGCCTGACGCGCGAGCGTGCGGGCTTCGAGGTGCGCGACGTGCACCCGACCCACTACGGCCGCGTCTGCCCGATCGAGACCCCGGAGGGGCCGAACATCGGCCTGATCAACTCGATGGCGCTGTATGCGCAGCTCAACGAGTACGGGTTCCTCGAGACGCCCTACCGCAAGGTCGACGCCGGCCGCGTCACCAACGAGATCTCCTACCTGTCGGCGATCGAGGAAGGCAAGTACGTGATCGCGCAGGCCAATGCGCCGCTCGACAAGACGGGCAAGTTCGTCGACGAGCTGGTCAGCTGCCGCGAGAACGGCGAGTTCGTGCTGATGTCGCCCGGGCGGGTGCAGTACATGGACATCGCGCCGTCGCAGATCGTGTCGGTGGCCGCGTCGCTGATTCCCTTCCTTGAGCACGACGACGCCAACCGCGCGCTGATGGGCTCGAACATGCAGCGCCAGGCGGTGCCCTGCCTGCGTCCGGAGAAGCCGTTCGTCGGCACCGGCGTGGAGCGCACGGTCGCGGTCGACTCCGGCACGACGGTGCAGGCGCTGCGCGGCGGTGTGGTGGACTACGTGGATGCCAACCGCATCGTGGTGCGCGTCGACGACCGCGAGAACGTGGCGGGCGAGGTCGGCGTCGACATCTACAACCTCAACAAGTACACGCGCTCCAACCAGAACACGAACATCAACCAGACGCCGATCGTGACGAAGGGCGACGTCATCGCCAAGGGCGACGTGATCGCCGACGGCGCTTCGACCGACCTCGGAGAGCTCGCGCTCGGCCAGAACATGCTGGTCGCGTTCATGCCCTGGAACGGCTACAACTTCGAGGACTCGATCCTGATCAGCGAGCGGGTCGTTGCCGATGACCGCTACACGTCGATCCACATCGAGGAGCTGAACGTCGTCGCGCGTGACACCAAGCTGGGTCCCGAGGAGATCACGCGGGACATCAGCAACCTGTCGGAAAACCAGCTGGCGCGGCTGGACGACTCGGGCATCGTGTACATCGGCGCCGAGGTCAACGCCGGGGACGTGCTGGTCGGCAAGGTCACGCCCAAGGGCGAGACCCAGCTGACGCCTGAAGAGAAGCTGCTGCGCGCCATCTTCGGCGAGAAGGCCTCCGACGTGAAAGACACATCGCTGCGCGTGCCCTCGGGCATGAGCGGCACCGTGATCGACGTCCAGGTGTTCACGCGCGAAGGCATCGTGCGCGACAAGCGCGCCCAGCAGATCATCGACGACGCGCTGAAGCGGTATCGCCAGGACCTGAACGACCAGCTGCGCATCGTCGAGGGCGACGCGTTCCAGCGGATCGAGCGGCTTCTTCTGAAGAAGGAAGCGACCGGCGGCCCGCGCAAGATCGCCAGGGGCACGGTCATCACCAAGGACTACCTGGACTCGCTCGAGAAGTACCACTGGTTCGAGATCCGCCTGTCGGACGACGAGGCGGCCGGGCAGCTCGAGGCGCTGAAGGACTCGATCGAGCTCAAGCGCAAGCAGTTCGACCAGGCGTTCGAGGACAAGAAGAAGAAGCTGACGCAGGGCGATGAGCTGCCGCCGGGCGTGCTGAAGATGGTCAAGGTCTACCTGGCCGTCAAGCGCCGCCTGCAGCCGGGCGACAAGATGGCCGGCCGTCACGGCAACAAGGGCGTCGTTTCGCGCATCGTCCCGGTCGAGGACATGCCGTACATGGCCGACGGCACGCCGGTCGACATCGTGCTGAATCCGCTCGGCGTGCCGTCGCGGATGAACGTCGGCCAGATCCTCGAGACGCACCTGGGCTGGGCTGCCAAGGGCCTGGGCCAGCGCATCGGCGAGATGGCGCAGGCCGCCAAGGCGACGCAGCTGCGCGCGTTCCTGAAGGAGCTCTACAACCGGTCGGGCAAGCCCGAGGAGATCGACGAGCTGGGCGAGGCCGACGTGGTCCAGCTCGCGGAACACCTGCGCGACGGCGTGCCGTTCGCGACGCCGGTCTTCGACGGCGCGGCCGAGAAGGAGATCCACGCCATGCTGGACCTGGCGTATCCCGAGGACGTGGCCAGGCGCCTGCAGCTCACGGGCAGCAAGACGCAGGCGCGGCTCTTCGACGGCCGCACCGGCGACGCCTTCGAGCGACCGGTCACCATAGGCTACATGCACATGCTGAAACTGCACCACCTGGTCGACGACAAGATGCACGCGCGCTCGACCGGACCGTACTCGCTCGTCACCCAGCAGCCGCTGGGCGGCAAGGCGCAGTTCGGCGGACAGCGCTTCGGCGAGATGGAGGTCTGGGCGCTCGAGGCCTACGGCGCGGCGTACGTGCTGCAGGAGATGCTGACCGTGAAGTCGGACGACGTGCAGGGCCGCACCAAGGTTTACGAGAACATCGTCAAGGGCGATCACGTGATCGACGCCGGAATGCCGGAGTCCTTCAACGTGCTCGTGAAGGAGATCCGTTCGCTGGGGATCGACATCGATCTCGAGCGCATCTGATCGGAAGAGCACGCGAGCCACTGACGCCAAGGACTACTGAGGAGCACGCATGAAAGCGCTACTCGACCTGTTCAAGCAGGTCCAGCAGGAAGAACAGTTCGATGCCATCAAGATCGGCATCGCCTCGCCGGACAAGATCCGCTCGTGGTCGTTCGGCGAGGTCAAGAAGCCGGAGACGATCAATTACCGCACCTTCAAGCCGGAGCGGGACGGGTTGTTCTGCGCCAAGATCTTCGGGCCGATCAAGGACTACGAGTGCCTGTGCGGCAAGTACAAGCGCCTCAAGCACCGCGGCGTGATCTGCGAGAAGTGCGGCGTCGAGGTGACGCTGGCCAAGGTGCGCCGTGAGCGCATGGGGCACATCGAGCTCGCGAGCCCGACCGCGCACATCTGGTTCCTGAAGAGCCTGCCTTCCCGCATGGGGATGGTGCTCGACATGACCCTGCGCGACATCGAGCGCGTGCTGTACTTCGAGGCCTACTGCGTGGTCGACCCCGGCTTCACGCCCCTGAAGAAGGGGCAGCTGATGACCGAGGACGACTTCATCGCGAAGACCGAGGAGTACGGCGATGACTTCCGCGCGCTGATGGGTGCCGAGGCGATCCGCGAACTGCTGCGCGGCATCGACGTCAACCGCGAGATCGAGACCCTGCGCAAGGACCTGGCCGAGACCGGGTCCGAGGCGAAGATCAAGAAGTTCGCCAAGCGCCTGAAGGTGCTCGAGGGATTCCAGCGCTCCGGCATCAAGCCGGAGTGGATGATCCTCGAGGTGCTGCCGGTCCTGCCCCCCGAGCTCCGCCCGCTGGTGCCGCTGGATGGCGGCCGCTTCGCGACCTCGGACCTCAACGACCTGTATCGCCGCGTCATCAACCGCAACAACCGGCTGAAGCGCCTGCTCGAACTGAAGGCGCCGGAGATCATCGTCCGCAACGAGAAGCGGATGCTGCAGGAGGCGGTCGACTCGCTGCTCGACAACGGCCGCCGTGGCAAGGCGATGACCGGCGCGAACAAGCGTCCGCTGAAGTCGCTCGCCGACATGATCAAGGGCAAGGGCGGCCGTTTCCGGCAGAACCTGCTGGGCAAGCGCGTCGACTACTCGGGCCGCTCGGTGATCGTGGTCGGCCCTCAGCTGAAGCTCCACCAGTGCGGCCTGCCCAAGCTGATGGCGCTCGAGCTGTTCAAGCCGTTCATCTTCAACAAGCTCGAGCTGATGGGCCTGGCCACCACGATCAAGGCGGCCAAGAAGATGGTCGAGTCGCAGGAGCCGGTCGTGTGGGACATCCTCGAGGAGGTGATCCGCCAGCACCCGGTGATGCTGAACCGCGCCCCGACGCTGCACCGCCTCGGCATCCAGGCCTTCGAGCCGGTGCTGATCGAGGGCAAGGCGATCCAGCTGCACCCGCTCGTGTGCGCGGCGTTCAACGCCGACTTCGACGGCGACCAGATGGCCGTGCACGTGCCGCTGTCGCTCGAGGCGCAGCTCGAGGCGCGCTCGCTGATGCTGGCGTCGAACAACATCCTGTTCCCGAGCAACGGCGATCCGTCGATCGTGCCGAGCCAGGACATCGTGCTCGGCCTGTACTACGCCACGCGCGAGAAGATCAACGGCAAGGGCGAGGGCATGTACCTCGCCGACCTGGCCGAAGTGCATCGCGCCTACGAGAACCGCGAGGTCGAGCTGCAGACGCGCGTCACGGTGCGCATCCGCGAGTTCGACGTCAATCCGGAGACCGGCGAGAAGACCCCGAAGATCACGCGCTACGAAACCACCATCGGCCGGGCGCTGATGTCGGAGATCCTGCCCGCCGGGCTGTCCTTCTCGGTGCTGAACAAGCCGCTGAAGAAGAAGGAGATCAGCCGGCTGATCAACACCGCGTTCCGCAAGTGCGGTCTGCGCGAGACGGTGATCTTCGCCGACAAGCTGATGCAGACCGGCTTCACGCTGGCCACGCGCGCGGGCCTGTCGATCGCCATCGGCGACATGGTCGTGCCGACGCAGAAAGAGGAGATCATCCGCAACTCCGAGCGCGAGGTGAAGGAGATCGAGGCGCAGTACACCTCGGGCCTGGTCACGCAGGGCGAGCGCTACAACAAGGTCGTGGACATCTGGGGTCGCGCCGGTGACCACGTAGGCAAGGTGATGATGGAGCAGCTCGCCACCGAGCAGACCATCGACCGGCACGGCAACGAAGTGAAGCAGGAGTCGTTCAACTCCATCTGGATGATGGCCGACTCCGGAGCGCGGGGCTCGGTTGCGCAGATCCGCCAGCTCGCCGGCATGCGCGGACTGATGGCCAAGCCGGACGGCTCGATCATCGAGACGCCGATCACGGCCAACTTCCGCGAAGGCCTCAACGTGCTGCAGTACTTCATCTCGACGCACGGCGCCCGCAAGGGCCTGGCCGACACCGCGCTGAAGACGGCCAATTCGGGCTACCTGACGCGCCGCCTGGTCGACGTCACGCAGGACCTGGTCGTGACCGAGGACGATTGCGGCACCAGCAACGGCGTCGCGATGAAGGCGCTGGTCGAGGGCGGGGAAGTGATCGAGGCGCTGCGCGACCGCGTGCTGGGACGCGTGGCGACCGCTGACGTGATCAACCCGGACACGCAGGAGGTGCTGTATCCGGTCGGCCACCTGCTGGACGAGGACGCCGTCGAGAAGATCGAGGCGCTCGGCATCGACGAGGTGCGCGTTCGCACGCCGTTGTCGTGCGAGACGCGCTACGGCCTGTGCGCCAAGTGCTACGGGCGCGACCTCGGGCGCGGCGTGCTGGTGAACGCCGGCGAGGCAGTCGGCGTGATCGCCGCCCAGTCGATCGGCGAGCCGGGCACGCAGCTGACGATGCGCACCTTCCACATCGGCGGCGCGGCGTCGCGCGCGG
Source organism: Burkholderiaceae bacterium (assembly GCA_029883565.1). Taxonomy (GTDB): domain Bacteria; phylum Pseudomonadota; class Gammaproteobacteria; order Burkholderiales; family Burkholderiaceae_F; genus JAOUJD01. The sequence goes on along the minus strand of JAOUJD010000038.1, from coordinate 5,096 downwards.
CGGTGGCCTCCGGGGTCGAGGCGAAGAGCAACGGCACGGTGCGGTTCACCGCGACGATGCGCTACGTCACGAACGCGAAGGGTGAGCAGGTCGCGATCTCGCGTTCGGGCGAGGTCACGATCGTGGACGACAACGGCCGCGAGCGCGAGCGCCACAAGGTGCCGTACGGGGCCACCCTGCTCGCCGCGGACGGCAAGCAGGTCAAGGCCGGCACGCAGCTGGCGACGTGGGACCCGCTGACGCGCCCGATCATCACCGAATACGCGGGAACGGTGAAGTTCGAGCACGTCGAGGAAGGCGTGACGGTCGCCAAGCAGATCGACGAGGTCACCGGCCTGTCGACCCTGGTGGTCATCGACGCCAAGCGCCGCACGGCATCGAGCAAGGGCGTGCGCCCGCAGGTCAAGCTGCTGGGCGAGACCGGCGAGGAAGTGAAGATCCCGGGCACCGAGCACTCGGTGACCATCAGCTTCCCGATCGGTGCGCTGATCGTGGTGCGCGACGCCCAGCAGGTTGCGGTGGGCGACGTGCTCGCGCGGATCCCGACCGAGTCGCAGAAGACGCGCGACATCACGGGCGGTCTGCCGCGCGTGGCGGAGCTGTTCGAGGCGCGCTCGCCGAAGGACGCCGGTACGCTGGCCGAGGTGACCGGGACTGTCACCTTCGGCAAGGAGACCAAGGGCAAGCAGCGCCTGATCATCACCGACCTCGACGGCAAGGAACACGAGTTCCTGATCCCGAAGGACAAGCACGTGCTGGTGCACGACGGCCAGGTCGTCAACCGCGGCGAGTCGATCGTCGACGGGCCGGCCGACCCGCACGACATCCTGCGCCTGCTCGGCATCGAGGCGCTTGCGCGCTACATCGTGGACGAGGTGCAGGACGTCTACCGCCTGCAGGGCGTGAAGATCAACGACAAGCACATCGAGGTGATCGTGCGCCAGATGCTGCGTCGGGTGCAGATCACCGACGCCGGCGACACGCCGTTCATCCCCGGCGAGCAGGTCGAGCGCTCGGAACTGCTGGACGAGAACGACAAGGCGATCGAGGCCGGCAAGCGTCCGGCGCTGTACGACAACATCCTGCTGGGCATCACCAAGGCCTCGCTGTCGACCGACTCGTTCATCTCCGCGGCCTCCTTCCAGGAGACCACGCGGGTGCTGACCGAGGCGGCCATCATGGGCAAGCAGGACGACCTGCGCGGACTGAAGGAAAACGTCATCGTCGGCCGCCTGATCCCGGCGGGAACCGGCCTCGCGTTCCACCGGGCCCGCAAGGAGAAGGAAGCGGCGGACGCGCTGGAGCAGCAGCAACTGGCGGCGATGGAGGCGCTGGCGGCGACCGCCCCCGCCGAGGGCGAACCGGAAACCGGGGCGGACGAGTCCTCCGCCGAGGTCACCGAATAGGCCCGTCGCACGTTCGGACCAGGGCCCGCTTCGGCGGGCCCTTTTTTTCAGCTCGTGACGGTGCGCCGGGGATTGCACTTGCCGGCAGGCGGCGCCTTGACACTGCAGGCCCTGGCTAGCGATAATGGCGAGCTTTTCGGCGCCCGCCCGGGCGCTGCGCTCTTTGCCCGCCGCGTCCGCCGCGATTTCCAAGGCGCTCCCGGTCGAGTCCAGGTCGCAGCTTCCCGCGTCCCGCCGGAACCCTGCAGCACCCGACGTATTCCTGTAGCCGAGAGTTCCAGATCCGCGAGCCGTCGTGGCTTGCCATTGCATCGAGAAAACGGACCGTATGCCGACCATCAATCAACTCGTGCGCAAGCCGCGCGAGATCGAACCCGTCAAGAGCAAGAGCCCGGCGCTGAAGAACAGCCCGCAGAAGCGCGGTGTGTGCACGCGCGTGTACACCACCACGCCGAAGAAGCCGAACTCCGCGCTCCGCAAGGTGGCCAAGGTGCGCCTGACCAACGGGTTCGAGGTCATCTCCTACATCGGTGGCGAGGGCCACAACCTGCAGGAGCACTCGGTTGTGCTGATCCGCGGCGGCCGCGTCAAGGACCTGCCGGGTGTGCGCTACCACATCGTGCGCGGTTCGCTCGACACGCAGGGTGTCAAGGACCGCAAGCAGAGCCGTTCCAAGTACGGCGCCAAGCGTCCCAAGGCAGCCTGATTTTTTCCCGGCAGGCGCGTCGAACGCGGGAAAGCGCGGCGGGCAACCGCAGCAGCTAACCGCAGGGGCGCCGGCCGAGTAAGTCGCGGCTCGTCATCATGGAGCCGCTTTCCGCGGATCGGGCGGTTGCCCGGTCCGCCAACGACTGAAGACAGCAAGAGGTGAGAAATGCCACGTCGTCGTGAAGTACCGAAGCGCGAAATCCTGCCGGATCCCAAGTTCGGATCGCAAGACGTCACCAAGTTCATCAACGTGATCATGCTCGACGGCAAGAAGGCCGTCGCCGAGCGGATCGTCTACGGTGCGCTGACGCAGATCGAGACCAAGGCAGGCAAGAACGCCCTCGAGGTGTTCTCCGCGGCCCTGTCGAACGTGAAGCCGATGGTCGAGGTCAAGAGCCGTCGCGTCGGTGGCGCGAACTACCAGGTTCCGGTCGAGGTCCGTCCGATCCGCCGCATGGCGCTCGCGATGCGCTGGCTGCGCGAGGCGGCCAAGAAGCGCAGCGAGAAGTCGATGCCGCTGCGCCTGGCGGGCGAACTGATGGAGGCCGCGGAAGGCCGCGGCGGCGCGATGAAAAAGCGCGAAGAGGTGCACCGCATGGCCGAGGCCAACAAGGCCTTTGCGCACTTCCGCTTCTAACGAACATCACTGCGCGGGCCGGTCATGAGCCGGTGAGCGCCAAGGTTTCAGGTGAGCCGTATGGCACGCAAGACCCCTATCGAGCGGTACCGGAATATCGGAATTTCGGCGCATATCGACGCCGGCAAGACCACGACCACTGAACGGATCCTGTTCTACACGGGAGTGAACCACAAGCTCGGCGAGGTGCACGAAGGCGCCGCGACGATGGACTGGATGGAGCAGGAGCAGGAGCGCGGCATCACGATCACGTCGGCCGCGACCACCACGTTCTGGAAGGGAATGGACCTCTCATTCCCCGAGCATCGCATCAACATCATCGACACGCCAGGCCACGTCGACTTCACGATCGAAGTCGAGCGCTCGATGCGCGTGCTCGATGGCGCGTGCATGGTGTATTGCGCGGTGGGCGGCGTGCAGCCGCAGTCGGAAACCGTCTGGCGGCAGGCCAACAAGTACGGGGTGCCGCGGCTGGCGTTCGTCAACAAGATGGACCGGACCGGCGCGAATTTCTTCAAGGTCTACGAGCAGATGCGTCTGCGCCTGAAGGCCAACCCGGTGGCGATCCAGATCCCGATCGGCGCGGAGGACAACTTCAAGGGCCTGGTCGATCTCGTCAAGATGAAGGCGATCTACTGGGACGAGGCCTCCAAGGGCATGAAGTTCGAGTACGCCGACGTGCCCGCCGAGTTGGCCGGGCAGGCCGCGGAGTGGCGCGAGAAGATGGTCGAGGCGGCGGCGGAGGCCAACGAGGAACTGATGAACAAGTACCTCGAGGGTCACGCGCTGTCCGAAGCGGAGATCAAGCAGGGCCTGCGCCTGCGCACGCTCGCGAACGAGATCACGCCGATGCTGTGCGGCTCCGCGTTCAAGAACAAGGGCGTGCAGGCGATGCTCGACGCGGTCATCGAGTACCTCCCGAGCCCGGCGGACATTCCCCCGGTGGCGGGCGAGAACGACCGCGGGGTGGCGGAAGAGCGGCCCGCAAACGACGAGGCGCCCTTCGCCGCGCTCGCGTTCAAGATCATGACCGACCCGTATGTGGGCCAGCTCACGTTCCTGCGCGTCTACTCGGGCGTGCTGTCTTCGGGTGACACCGTGGTCAACTCGATCAAGGCGCGCAAGGAGCGCGTGGGCCGGCTGCTGCAGATGCACGCCAACCAGCGCGACGAGATCAAGGAAGTGCGGGCCGGTGACATCGCGGCAGCGGTCGGCATGAAGGACGTGACGACGGGCGACACGCTGTGCGACCCGAACAAGGTGATCACGCTCGAGCGCATGATCTTCCCGGAACCGGTCATCTCCCAGGCCGTCGAGCCCAAGACCAAGGCCGACCAGGAGAAGATGGGCATCGCGCTCAACCGGCTTGCACAGGAAGACCCGTCGTTCCGCGTCCACACGGACGAGGAGTCCGGGCAGACCATCATCTCCGGAATGGGCGAGCTGCACCTGGAGATCCTGGTCGACCGCATGAAGCGCGAGTTCGGCGTCGAGGCGTCGGTCGGCAAGCCGCAGGTGGCCTACCGCGAGACGATCCGCAAGACCGTCGAGAACGCCGAGGGCAAGTTCATCAAGCAGTCCGGCGGACGCGGCCAGTACGGCCACGTGGTGCTCAAGGTCGAACCCCAGCCCCCGGGCAAGGGCTTCGAGTTCGTGGACGCGATCAAGGGCGGGGTCGTGCCGCGCGAGTACATCCCGGCGGTCAACAAGGGCGTGGAAGAGACGCTCAAGGCCGGCGTGCTGGCCGGCTACCCGGTGGTGGACGTCAAGGTGACGCTGCACTTCGGCTCCTACCACGAGGTGGACTCGAACGAGAACGCGTTCAAGATGGCCGCCTCGATGGGCTTCAAGGACGGCATGCGTGCGGCCGCGCCGGTGCTGCTCGAGCCGATCATGGCGGTCGAGGTCGAGACGCCCGAGGAGAAGATGGGCGACGTGATGGGCGACCTGTCGTCGCGGCGCGGCGTCATCCAGGGCATGGACGACATCGCCGGCGGCGGCGGCAAGGCGATCCGCGCGGAGGTGCCGCTCGCCGAGATGTTCGGCTACTCGACCACGCTGCGCTCGCTGACGCAGGGCCGCGCGACCTACACGATGGAGTTCAAGCACTACGCGGAGGCGCCGAAGACCGTCGCCGAAGCGGTGATCTCCGCGAAGACGAAGTAAGAGACCAGGAACACACCAACAACCGTTCTTTGAGGAACAGAAGATGGCCAAGGGCAAGTTTGAGCGAACGAAGCCGCACGTGAACGTAGGGACGATTGGGCACGTGGATCACGGGAAGACGACGCTGACGGCGGCGATCACGTCGGTGCTGTCGGCGAAGTTTGGTGGTGAGGCCAAGG
>JAOUJD010000261.1 GCA_029883565.1 Burkholderiaceae bacterium | reverse complement strand
GTTCTCGAACTCCGTCGTCGCCGCGCGACAGCGGCGCGCGAGCTCCGCGAGGCCCTCGCGATCGAGGTAGTCGGCAGCGATGTGATCGTCGGCGACCGCGCCGGCCGGGCTGTCCGAACCGGGGTCGAGCACGCAGACCTTGTAGCCGAGCGACTGCGCCGCCATGCAGAACATGCGGCCGAGCTGCCCTCCGCCGAGCAGGCCGAGCCAGGAACCGGGGGGAATTGCCTTGACGGTCATGCCGCCCTCAGAGCGGCAGCGTCATGTTGCGGGCCTTCTCCGTCTGGGTTGCGCGGAACTGCGCAAGCTTCATCGCCAGCTCGGCGTCCTCAGTCGCAAGCATCGCGACCGCGAAGAGCGCGGCATTGGACGCGCCCGCCTCGCCGATGGCGAAGGTGGCCACCGGCACGCCGCGAGGCATCTGCACGATGGACAGCAGCGAGTCCTCGCCGCGCAGGTACTTCGAGGGGATCGGCACGCCGAGCACCGGGATGACCGTCTTGGACGCCAGCATCCCCGGCAGGTGCGCCGCGCCGCCGGCGCCCGCGATGATCGCCTTCAGTCCACGCTCGCGCGCGCCCTCGGCATACGAGAACATCTCGTCCGGCATCCGGTGCGCAGAAACCACCCGGGCCTCGAACGCCACGCCGAATTCCTTCAGGATGGTGCAGGCGTGCTGCATCACGTCCCAATCGGAATTGGAACCCATGACGACGCCGACCGCCGCCGAACCGCTGCGAGATGTCATTGTGGTACGCCGCCGGGCGCCCGTTCAGGCCCCGGCAGCCGCCGGAAAAACAGCGATTGTAGCGACGCCTCTGCGTCGCCGCGCAGGCAGCGCCCGGCGCTAGTCGAGCTGCTTGCCGGTGATACGGCGCAGCGCTTCGCGGTACTTCTCGGCCGTCTTGGCGATGACGTCGGCCGGCAGCGCGGGCGGCGGCGGCGTCTTGTCCCATGGCTGGGACTCGAGCCAGTCGCGCACGAACTGCTTGTCGAAGGACGGGGGCGAGTGGCCGACCACGTACTCGTCGACCGGCCAGAAGCGCGACGAATCCGCGGTCAGCACTTCGTCCATCAGCCGCAGGTTGCCGTCGCGGTCCAGCCCGAACTCGAACTTGGTGTCGGCAATGATGATGCCGCGCGTGGCGGCGTACTCCGCCGCCGCCCGGTACAGCGCGAGGCTGACGGATTGCACGCGGAATGCGAGCTCCGCCCCGACGATCTCCTTCATGCGCTCGAAGCTGATGTTCTCGTCGTGGGTGCCGAGCTCGGCCTTGTTGGCGGGCGTGAAGATCGGCTCGGGCAGCTTGCTCGCCATCTGCAGGCCGCGCGGCAGCTCGATGCCGCACACCTCGCCCGTGCGCTGGTAGTCCTTCCAGCCGGAGCCGATCAGGTAGCCGCGCACGACGGCCTCGACCGGCAGCGGCTTGAGCTTCATCGCGACGACGGCGCGGCCGCGCACCTGCTCGACCTCGTCCGGCGCCACCACGCTCTCCGGGGCGATGCCGGTCAGGTGGTTGCCGATCACGTGCGCCAGCTTCTCGAACCAGAAGTTGGACATCGCATTCAGCACGCGTCCCTTGTCCGGGATCGGCTGGCTCATCACCACGTCGAACGCCGAGAGCCGGTCGGTGGTGACGATCAGCAGCTTGTCGTCGCCCACGGCGTAGCTGTCGCGCACCTTGCCGCGGTACACGAACGGCAGCGATCGAATCGTCGTCTTGTAGATGCCGGCCGCCATTGCGCCCCCGCTCGTTCGTCAGGCGTGCAATTTTACGGCAGCCGGGCCGGCGCTCAGAGGTAATGCGCGCCGAGAATCAAGATCCAGGTCAACCCGGCCAGCACGAGCGCCAGCATCACGGCCGCGCTGCCGTAGTCCTTGGCCCGCTTGCCGAGCTCGTTGACGGCGAGGCTGTCGCGATCGACCGCGGCTTCCACCGCCGTGTTCAGCAGTTCGACGATCAGCACCAGCAGCACCGACCCGATCAGCAGGAGCTTCTCGACCGCCGGCAGCGGCAGCAGCAGCGCCACCGGCAGCAGCACGGCGGCGATCATGACTTCCTGCCGGAAGGCGTCTTCGTGCCGCCACGCGGCGGCGAGGCCGTCGCGCGAATAGCGCGTCGCGTTGACGAGCCGCCGCCACCCGCGCTGGCCCTTCAGCGCATTGCCCTCGCCCATCCCGCGCCCCGACGAGTCTCCCATGGAGCGAATTCTACGTGCGCCCCGCTATGATCGCCGCCTCTCCAGGAACATCCGGCAGCCATGCCCGCCATCGATTTCTCGCGCTTTCACCGCTACGACGAACTGATGGCGCTGTTGCGCGGCTTCGCCGAAGAGCACCCCGGGCATGTCGAGATCGGTTCGATCGGTCGCAGCCACGAGGGCCGCGAGATCCCGCTGCTGACGCTGACGAACCGCGCAACGGGTGCGGCACGGGACAAGCCCGCCTACTGGCTCGACGGCAACATCCACTCGGTCGAGCTCACCGCAACGACGGCGTGCCTGTACTTCATCGACTGGATGCTGAAGGGCAGGGACGGCGACGCGGACATCCGGCGCGCGCTCGACACGCGCGCCTTCTACATCTGCCCACGCATCAATCCGGATGGCGCCGAATGGGCCCTGGCCGACCGGCCGAAGTACGTGCGCTCGTCGACGCGGCGCTATCCGTTCGACGAGGAGCCGCTCGAAGGCCTCGTTTCGGAGGACATCGACGACGACGGCCGGATCCTGCAGATGCGGATCGCCGATCCGAACGGGGCGTGGAAGAAGCACCCCCTGCAGCCGCAGCTGCTCGTGCGGCGCGACCCGCTCGATGCGCCCGGCGGGGACTACTACCGCGTGCTGCCCGAGGGCCGCGTCGAGAACTACGACGGCGTGTCGATCGCGGTCGTCGGCTCGGCCCAGGGCCTGGACCTGAACCGCAACTTCCCGTCCAACTGGCGCCAGGAACACGAGCAGTTCGGCGCCGGCCCGTATCCGACCTCCGAACCCGAGGTGCGGGCCGTCGTCGACTTCTTCGCGACGCACCCGAACATCTGCGGCGGCACCAGCCTGCATACCTTCTCGGGCGTGCTGCTGCGGCCGTTCGGCCACCTGCCGGACGACAAGATGCCGGCCGAGGACCTGTGGACCTACCAGAAGATGGGCAGCACCGGCGAGGCGCTCACCGGCTACCCGGCGATCTCGATCTGGCACGAGTTCCAGTACTACCCGAACCAGTTCATCTCGGGCGCCTTCGACTGGATCTACGAGCACCTCGGCATGTTCATGTGGACCATCGAGATCTGGAATCCGAAGAAGGAAGCCGGCATCGACAACAAGGAGTGGATCCACTGGTTCCGCGATCACCCGATCGAGGACGACCTGAAGGTCTACGACTGGGCGCAGCGCATCGCGCCGGGCCAGGGCCATGTCGACTGGAAACCCTTCGACCATCCGCAGCTGGGACGTGTCGAGATCGGCGGCTGGAACCGCATGGCGTTGTTCAGCAATCCGCCGCCCGCGCTGCGCGAGAAGGAGGTCGCGCGCTTCCCCAGGTGGCTCCTGTCGCTCGCGCTCGTCTCGCCCCGGCTCGAGCTGCGCGCGGTCGAGGCAACGCGCGCCGGGGCCGACACCTGGCGCGTCCGCCTCGTCGTGCAGAACACCGGCTGGCTGCCGAGCTACGTCAGCAAGATGGCTGTGCAGCACAAGGTGCTGCGCGGAGTGCTGGCCGAGATCTCCCTGCCCGCGGGTGCCGAACTCGTCAACGGCAAGCCGCGCGAGGAACTCGGCGAACTGGAAGGATGGGCCTACATGCACACCGGCGTGTCGTTCTGGCCCCACCGAGCGCCCACCGGCGACCGCACGCACGTCGACTGGATCGTGCGCGCGCCGGCAGGAACCGAGATCGGCCTGGTCGCGTGGCACGACCGGGCCGGGCGGGTGGAAACGCAGGTCGTGCTGCGCTAGCGCGGCGGCGCGATCGCCGCGCCCTTGAAGGCATGGGCGAGCGCCCCGGGAGTGTGGCGGCGG
>JAOUJD010000260.1 GCA_029883565.1 Burkholderiaceae bacterium | reverse complement strand
CGCAGGCCGCCCAGCGCCAGCATCCCGGTCGCGGCCAGCGCACCGAGCACGAGGAACTGCCAGTCGCGCCGGTGTTCGTACCACCCCTGCGCGTGGGCGACCTCCCGCAGCAGGTAGATCACCAGCAGGTCGATCCGGGCGAGCGCATTGGCGCCGATCAATGCCAGCAGTCCTGCGGCCAGGAACCAGGCACCGCCGTTGCCGCCATCGCCACGGTGCGCGAGCCCGCTCGCCCAGCAGAGCGTACCCGCGAGCGCATAACCCGTAGCCACCAGCAGCGATTGCCAGCCGGTGTGCCGGACGACCGCTTCCCACTGCGGATAGCCGCTGCTGAGTGCCTGCTGCCATACGTTTGCCATGAGCCGCATTAGACGGCTTCTGTCGGAGCCGAGTGTGACGGCAATGTGAAGATTGCCGGGCACGACACCGGCCGCCGGAAGGACCGCACGAGCGGAACCGGTGCGGGCGGGATCCGAATCAGGGTGCTGACTGGCGAAGACCCGCCGGCGGCGGTAACGATGTCCGCCGCGGCCTTCGGCCGCGGCTCGCTACGTCGCGGGTTGCGAGTGCAGCAGCGGCGGCCACGCGAACAGGGGTCGCGACGAGCGCAGCAGCGGGTGCGCGATCCACGAGAAGATGGTGAGCCAGTCGCTCGGCGACAGGGGGCCGCCGATTCCATGATCCGGCATCAGCGCGATGACTGAATCCAGGGTTCGCCAGCGCAGAGCGACTGCGCTCAAGCCGAGCGGAACCGTGTCGCACTCGATGAGATCCGGACGCAGGTCAGCGGGAATGCAGTGAGCTCCCTCCATGTGCCCCAGGAACGCGATCTCCCATTCCTCGAACTCGAGCCGCTCGACAAGGCGATCCTGCGCCTTCCAGAGCTCGCGATCGACGCCCGGCGCGGGCGAGAGCAGCAGGACCCCGGTGGGCCGCGCGCGGCGCGGCTGGGCAAGCAGCGTGGCGAGCCGGGGCCGCCAGCCCTCGGGTGCGGCGAGGTCGACGACGACTGGTGCGCAGCCCGCCTCGCTCAGGCGGGCGCAGAGCGCGTGCACCTCGCCGCTGCCGTCGTCGAGGGCGATGACCGTGTCGAAGTGCTCAACAATTCGCATGGCATTGCCGCGCGCAGCCAGCGTGGGGAGCGGTCATCTCAGGCGAACGAACGGACCGCCTCGTCGCGCGTCTCGATGATGTTGAACACGCGGTGCATGCGCGTCAGCTCGAACAGCGCGCGCACGGGCTTCGACATCGAGCACAGCTTCATGTCGCCCTGGTTGCCGCGAACGTGGCGCAGGCAGGAAATCAGCGCTCCCAATCCGGAGCTGTCGACGAACCGGACGCCCGTCATGTCGAAGACGACCTGCGCCTTGTTGTGCATCAATGCGCACGCGGCGTCCCGGAATTCCCGCGCGTTCTTCACATCCAGGGCCGCTTCGCCCAGCTCGAGGACGAGCACATCGTCGCCTTCGACCTGGCCGCGCAGTTTCGACTCCAACGCCATAACGCTTGCCATGTTCTTCTCCAGGTGTGGCCGCCTGGCGTGTTGCCGGGTCGGCGCGATCATCAAATTTCGATGCCCGGATTAGAAACCCGCGGCCGCGCTGACGTGTGACGGAAATGTGAAGTATCGGGGCAGGGGCGTGGCGGCCTACGCTGTGGCTGCCTGGTGCAGCAAGCGACCGACTTCCCGCAGCGCGCGTGCGAGCTCCGGGCCGTCGCCACCGGCGCACAGGCGCTCCGCCGCACGCGCCGCTTGCCCGAGCTGTTCGTAGCCGTAGCTGCCTGCGGCTCCGGCCAGGCGGTGCAGTGCCGCCGCGCGCGCCGCGGGATCGGGCGCCTGCTCGATTTCCTGCCAGCGCGCGGGCAGACCGGCGACGAATCTTCGGCGCAGCGCCTCCAATCCCGCCCGGGACGCGGGTGGCAGGCTGTCAGCCGGCGCGCGGACCACGGCCGTAATCCCAATACATGCGGATCTGCTGCGGCAGGCTCACGGGGTCGAAAGGCTTGACGATGACGCCGGTGGCCCCGTAGCCGAGGAGTTTCTCCACTTCCTCCGGCATCGCCTTGGCCGTGATGAAGACCACGGGTACGCCCTGCATTTCCGGCAGCTCGCGCATGGCCGCGAGCGTTTCCGGCCCGGTGAGGTCCGGCATCATCACGTCGAGGAGGACGAGGTCCGGCCGGAACGAGCCCGCCTGGGCGAGCGCGGCCCGGCCGCCGGAGCAGGCGAGCACCTCGTAGCCACCCACGCTGCCGAGGCTGAACTCCAGGATCATCCGGATGTCGGCATCGTCCTCGACACACATCACCCGCCGCAACTCTGCCACTTTCAGTCTCCCCTCGCGCCGCGCGCCGCGTCGATCGCAGCGCGCACGGCCTCGATCAGCTCGTCCTGACCTGTTCCCGATTTGCGCATCCAGGCAACCCCCATGCTCTGGGCGAACGCCGCGTCCACCGAGTCGCTGTACAGGACGACCCGCCCACCCGCGGCCACGCGGCGCAGCGCCGTGCAGAAGACATCGGCCTCGCCCTGGGCATGGGTGTCGGCGACCACGACGGATGGCACGCTGCGCCGTGCGGACGCCTCGGCATGGGCGAGCGTTGCCACGGCTTCGACGTCGCACCATGGCTCGAGCCAGCCGGCGACGCGCTGCCTCGCATCGACGTCGGAGTCGACGACGAGCACCGATGGCATGGCGCGCGCGGGCGGGGCATCGGCGCGCGGCAGCTCCACGGTGAAGACCGTGCCGCTCCCCGGAGACGATTCGACGTCGATGCGCCCGCCCATGCGCTCCACCAGCATCCGGCTGATGTACAGGCCGAGGCCCGTGCCACCCTGAGCCCGGTGGTCGGACCCGTCGGCCTGCGAGAACTTGGCGAACATCCGCGACCTGAACGCCGGGTCGATCCCGGGGCCGCGATCGCGCACGCGCACACGCACCATCTGCGCGCCGGGTTCGAGCGAGACGCCGACCGTCCCTCCCGCCGGCGAGTGCTTGATCGCGTTGGACAGGAGATTGGCCATCACCTGCAGGAAACGGTGGGCATCGACGCGGACCTCGATGCGCTCGGTCTCCGGGTCGACCGCCGTGGCGAGTACGACGCCGGCGCGCTGTGCATAGCCCAGGTTGGCGGCCTGGGCCTCGTGCAGCAGGCTGCCGATCGGCGCGGCCGCGATGTTCATCACCAGGCGATCCCCCTCGAGCTTGGTGAGATCGAGTATGTCGTCGATGAGCCGGGAGAGGCGGTGACCGTTGCGTTGCGCTGCATCGACCAGAGGTGCGGCGGCCGCCGGCAGCGGTCCGGCCGCGCCTGCCGCGAGCAGCCCCAGCGCGCCCAGCACCGAGGTGAGCGGCGTGCGCAGCTCGTGGCTCACCGTCGCGAGGAACTCGTCCTTCATCCGGTCGATCCGGTGCTGCTCGGTGAGATCGCGCACCACCAGCGTGCAGTGCGTCCGGCCATCGTCGGCCCAGTCGCTGATGCTGATCCGGGCCGGGATTTCGCTGCCGTCGGCACGGCGCAGCGTCAGGTCTTCGCCGGCGCGCAGTACGGCGAGATCGGCGCCGAGAACCGTGCTGCAGGGGTGCCCCTGCAGGCACGAAGGCTCGCCCGACCCGAATACGCGGCAAGCCGCAAGGTTCGCGTCCACGATCGTGCCGACATCGTCGACGGTGACCACCGCGTCGAGGATGTTGTCGTGGATGCGGCGCTGCCGCTGGGCCAGCGACGCCAATTGCGCCTGCAGATCGAGGACTCTCTGATACTGGCGGAGCTTCGCCTCGAGCAGCAGTGGATTGACCGGCCGCGTCAGGCAATCGTCGGCGCCGTTCTCCAGCGCGCGGATGAAGTGCTCGTCGCCCTGCAGCGACGAGGTCACGATCACCGGCAGCCAGCGGTTCGCGCCGAGCGACCGGATGCTGCGCGTGACGTCGAAGCCGTCGAGGTCGGGCATCAGCAGGTCGAGCAGCACGACATCGGGCCGCCGCTGCGCGACGATCTGCAGCGCGGCGGCTCCACTGTCCGCGCC
>JAOUJD010000258.1 GCA_029883565.1 Burkholderiaceae bacterium | reverse complement strand
CATCCGTGACCCGGAGCGGTTCGCGCAGGACCGGGTTCCACCAGTCCGCGTATTCCAGCCAGTGGGCGGTCGGGGCCGCGGACAGCAACTGCGCGCTGACCTCGGGCCACAGGTGGTTCGATATCGGCAGACCCCGGGGCTGGGCGAGGGCGGCCGCCCGCATCCAGCCGGTGACGCCACCGATCTTCATCGGGTCGGGCATCACGTAGTCGCAGGCTTCCGCGTCCAGCGCGTGCTGCATGTCCAGCGTTCCCCACCAGTTCTCTCCGCACTGGATCGGCGTGCGTGCCGCACGGGCCACGCGCGCGTGGCCGGCGTAGTCGTGCGCCAGCGTGGGTTCCTCGACCCACGTCAGGTCCTCTTCGTCCAGCGCGCGCAGCCGCGCGACGGCCTCGACCGGCGTCAGCGACTGGTTGTAGTCCACCATGATCGCGACGCCGTCGCCGGCGGCGCGCCGCATGGCGCGAATGGTGGCGACGTCGTCCTGCACCGTGGGGTAGCCGATCTTGGCCTTGACTCCGCGAAAGCCGCGGCGCGCCCAGGCTTCGGCGGCGCGCGCCGAACCATCGACGCCGTCGTAGCCGATGGCCCCGTAGGCGGGGATCCGCCGGGGCTGCCCGCCCAGAACACGCGCCAGGGGCATGGCGACACTGCGCGCGAGCGCGTCCCACAGGGCCATGTCGATCGCGGCCATCGCCATGCCGACCAGGCCCTGCGTGCCGAGCAGGCGGAATCGGCGTGCGAGTTTCTGTTCGACGTCGACCGGCGCCAGGCGCTCGCCAAGCACGAGCGGCGCGAGATTGCGGATCAGCTCCGCCGTGGGCCGCAAGGCCGCCGGCGTGTAGGTAAACACGATGCTGTGGCCGATGGTGCCGTCGTCGAAGACGACGTCGGTCAGGACCAGCGGCGACTCGGACACCGTGCCACTCGCGGTCTGGTGCGGTTCATGCATCGGGACGCGGACCGCGCGCACCCGCAGTTCCGCGAGGACGGCCGTCGTCGAATGCGCAGAGGGTTCGGTCATGGCTTCTCCTCCAGAGCGGTCGCAGCATACGCGGCCGCCACGGGCACGCCTATCGCGCCGGCTCTGCTCCACAATGAAGGCATGCGAGCTGCCCCGGCACGGTTCCTGGTGTTCCTCTGTGGACTGCAAGCGTGCGCCGCGCCGGCACAACCTGCGCCGGAACGCGCCGATCCATCACGGGTGGCTGCCCAGGTGGTCTCGCGCACGAATGCCTTCCGCGCTGCCCAGGGACGCGCGCCGGTCAGGGTCGACCCGGCGCTCACAGGGGCGGCGCAGCGGTTCGCCGAGTTCATGGCGAGTTCGGAACTGTATGGCCACGAGGCCGATGGACGCCAGCCGACCGAGCGCGCCCGAGCCGAGGGGTATGAGTCCTGCACGGTCGCCGAAAACATTGCCTACCAGTACAGCTCGCTCGGCTTCGGGACGGAAGAACTCGCCACCCTGCTGTTGGAGGAGTGGGAGAAGTCCCCGGCGCATCGGCGGAACATGATGCTGCCGCAAGTCGTCGACATCGGTGTCGGCGTGGCGCGCAGCTCACGCACCCAGCGGTATTTCGCGGTGCAGATGTTCGGCCTGCCAAGGAGCGCGGCGATCAACTTCGACATCGCCAATCGCTCGGATGCCGTGGTGCAATACGAGCTGGACGGATCGACGTTCGCGTTGCCGCCGCGCGTCACGCGCACGCACAAGGGCTGCTTCGTGGGCGCGTTGAAGATGCTATCGACCGATGGCGGCACCAGCCCCGGCTTCCGGCCGCGCGACGGCACGCACTACGCGGTCGTGCGCGATCAGGGCGGAGTCCTGCGGCTGCAGACCAACTGAGGCCCCGAAGCGTTCACCGGGTTCCTCGTTCCGTGTGCGGGCCGGTCGCACACCCGTCCTATGCGGTCGACCGGAGTCCCGTCGCCGCCGAGCTGCTGCTCGAGGGGGCGACCGGCTGCACCGGTGCCCCCGCCGTCCACGAGATCATCGAAAGTCTCGGCGGCCTGCTCGGACGTCGGAAGACTCTTTGCCGCGAATGCAGGCGCGCCAGCGCCCGCCCCGGGGGTCGGATCGCTACCAGGGAACCTCGCGTTCCGGCGTCGCGCCGATCTTGTGGATCGACAGGTCGGCGCCGTTGAACTCCTCTTCGGGCGACAGGCGAAGACCGAGCGTCCTTTTCAGCACGCCGTAGATGATGCAGCCGCCGGCCACTGCCACGGCGATTCCCAGCGCGGTGCCGACGAACTGCGCGCCGAAATGCACACCCCCCAGACCGCCCAGCGCCTTGGTGCCGAAGATTCCGGCCGCCAGGCCACCCCAGGCGCCGCAGAGCCCATGCAGCGGCCAGACGCCGAGGACGTCGTCGATCTTCCAGCGATTCTGCGTCAGGGTGAACAGGTAGACGAAGAGGGCTCCCGCGAACGCTCCGGTGAAGAGGGCGCCGATCGGATGCATCAGGTCGGATCCGGCACATACGGCGACGAGCCCCGCCAGCGGTCCGTTGTGGATGAAACCCGGGTCGTTGCGGCCGGCGGCGAGTGCGGCCAGCGTGCCGCCGGTCATTGCCATCAGGGAGTTGATCGCGACCAGGCCCGAGATCTTGTCGATCGTCTGCGCGCTCATCACGTTGAAGCCGAACCAGCCGACGGTCAGGACCCACGCGCCGAGCGCCAGGAAGGGAATCGATGATGGCGGGTGGGCGGAAATGGTGCCCTCGCGCGTGTAGCGTCCGCGGCGCGCGCCGAGGAACAGGACGGCTGTCAGGCCGACCCAGCCGCCGACCGCGTGCACGACCACGGATCCCGCGAAGTCATGGAACTCCGCGCCGAACGTCGACTTCAGCCAGCCCTGCACGCCGAAGGCCTGGTTCCAGGCGATCCCTTCGTAGAGCGGGTAGACAAAGCCGACCAGCAGGGCGGTCGCGATCAACTGCGGTCCGAACCGTGCCCTCTCCGCGATGCCGCCGGAGACGATCGCGGGGATCGCGGCGGCGAACGTCAGCAGGAAGAAGAACTTCACGAGCTCGTAGCCGCTCTTCGCGGCGAGCGCCTCGGCTCCCGTGAAGAACTGCACGCCGTACGCGATGGTGTAGCCGACGAAGAAGTACGCCAGTGTCGACACGGCGAAATCCGCCAGGATCTTCACCAGCGCATTGACCTGGTTCTTCTTGCGCACCGTGCCGAGTTCCAGAAACGCGAATCCGGCGTGCATGGCGAGGATCATGATGGCGCCGAGCAGGATGAACAGCACGTCGCTCGAGGTCTTCAGAGTTTCCATTGGTGGGTTTCCGGCGATGAAGTGTCGTGACCGCTTGGCGGGCCGGGAGACCCCGTCGGCCAGGTGAATGCGGGCCGATTATCCGCGCCTTTGGCCGAAAGCTGCCCTACCGGGAGCGGGCAACCCTCGCTTGATTCGCGCGGGCCGGCGCGACCATTCAGCCTTGGGGCGGTGTGAGGCCCCTCGCGCGCTCCATCCGCTCGACGCGATCGTCGACTTCGCCGATGCACGCCGCCAGGGAATTGCCGGTCTGCTCGACGTGCGCGCGCAGAGTCCGTTCCACTCCATCCAGCCTTTGCAGCAGCGCGTCGTGCCGCGCTGCTGCCTGACCCTCGGCCCGTTTCATCTCGGCGTCCAGGCGCTCGCCCAGGGCGGTGAAGCGTGACGCCTCGGCCTGATCGGCCAGGGTCCGCTGCGCGGTCAGCTCCTTGGCCGCACGGCGGGTTTCGACCAGCACCGTCGCCTGCTGTATCACCAGCAGGAAAAGGAACATCGCCGCGATGAGCACGGTGAAGCCGAGGAGCAGCAGTCCGAGGGGCGCCTCGGCCGTCCAGAAACCGAACGACAGTGTCGTCTGCGCGGTGACGACGCTCCAGTTGAGGGCGACAAAGCCCGCGAATGCGGCGAGCAAGAGGAACAGCAGAACGGTGCGCACGTTCATCGGCAACTCCCTTCGTCATCCCGGCTGGCCGGCCGGCTTGTGTCGCGACAGTGTAGTCAATGGCAAGTCGGCAGAGCGCCCGTGC
>JAOUJD010000259.1 GCA_029883565.1 Burkholderiaceae bacterium | reverse complement strand
CCACCGCCATCCTCACCGCATCCTCTGCACCTCCACGCTCGATACCCCTCCCGCGCTGTTACCCCACTCGTTCCGGATGAAGGTAATTACGGCGGCGACCTCGGCGTCGTCGAGCACGTGGCCGAAAGGCGGCATGCCCCAGGGGCGGGGATTGCCCCGAGTGGCCGGCAGGAAGCCGCCACTGAGCACCGCGCGGATCACGTTCGAAGGCGGATTCATCACCACGGTCCGGTTGCCGGCGAGCGCGGGGTAGGCCCCGCGCGCGCCTTCGCCCCGCGGGCCATGGCAGTCCTCGCAAGCCTTCCGGTACAAGGTTCGCCCGCGCTCGAGAATCTCCGGGTCGACTGCGCCGATCGGCGCGCTGCGCTGCACGGCTGCGCTGCTCGGCGGCAGTGTCTTCAGGAAGCCGGCCATCGCGCGCAGGTCGGCGTCGCTCAGGAACTGCGTGCTGCGGTAGACGACCTCTGCCATCGGGCCGAGCGCCGATCCGCGTGCCGATACGCCGGTCTGGAGCAATTCCACGATCTGTCCGGTCTCCCAGTCGGCGACGCTGGCCTCCGCCCGGCTTGTGAGCGACGGCGCATACCACTTGTCGATCGGACTCACGCCGCCGCTCATCTCCAGCGATCCGCGCGCTGGCCCGAAGACGGTCGGCCCGCCGTGGCAGGCGCTGCAATGCCCCAGCCCGCCGACCAGGTAGGCGCCGCGGTTCCATTCGCCGGAGCGGGCGCGGTCGGCTTCGTACACGCCGGGTCGGAAGTAGAGCGCGCGCCACACCGCCAGCGCGGCCTGGGTGCTGTACGGAAAGCGCAGTGCGTGCTCGCGGTTCGGCCGTTCGACGGCCGGCAGCGTGCGCAGGTAGGCGAACAGGGCGTCCGAGTCCTCGCGCGTGATCAGCGTGAAATTCGGGTACGGAAAGGCCGGGACAAGCAGACGCCCGTCCTTCGAGCGGCCGTTGTGCATGGCGCGCCAGAAATGGTCGGCGGACCAGCTGCCGATGCCGGTCTTCGCATCCGGCGTGATGTTGGAGCCATGCACGGTCCCGAACGGCGTCTCGATTGCGCGCCCGCCGGCATACGGCGCGCCGCCGCGGATCGTGTGGCATGCGAGGCAGTTGCCGGCGCGTGCCAGGTAGGCGCCGCGCTGCACCTGCTCGGCGGACGCCGCAGACGGACGCGCATCACCGATCGGTGACTCGTCGCGCAGGTTGAGCGCGGCCAGCAGGGCGATCACGGCCAGCGCGCAGACCGCGAGCAGGACGGCATGGGGCAGCCAGCGCTTCATGTTCAGCGCACGCCGCTGCCGCACTCGAGCGGCAACGGCAGGTCGGGCTGGGCCGCGGGCCGCGCTCCCGGGGGAACGGGGCGCGAAGCGAGCCAGACGGCGACGGCGCGCACGTCGTCGGCCGACAGTCGCCGTGCGATTTCGCCCATGCAGTCTGGCGCCGCGGCGCGGCGGCTGCCGGTCTTCCAGGCGCCGAGTTGCCCGATCACATAGTCAGCAGGCAGGCCGAGCAGTCCGGGAAGCGCCGGCAAGGCACCGGTCAACGCGTAGCCATGGCATTGGGTGCAGGCTGGCACTTGGCGGCCAGGGTCGCCGCGTGTAGCCAGGTTCTCACCCCGCCGCAGCACGCCCACGCGTTCGGTCGGCACCGGGGGCGGCGGATAGGGCAGGTCGAGCGCCGCGAAGTAGTCGCCGATCTCGCGCAGGTAATCGTCGGACATGAACTCGACCAGGCGGGACATGGCCGCGCTGTAACGGCTTCCGTCGCGGAAATTCTTCAGCTGATTCACCAGGTAGCCGGCGGGCTTGCCGGCGATGCGCGGCAGGTAGCCGACCGGGCTCGAGCGACCTTGCTGTCCATGACACGGCGTGCAGGCCTGCATTCGCTGCGCCATGGTGTCGGGAACCGTGCGCAGAGCCGGCTGCGCGGCAGCCGCGAGCGCCGCGCAGGCAAGCGCGACCGCGAAGGCGGCCGCCCGCCCGCCGCTGCCGAAGTGGGGAATGTGCACGCCGAAATCCTACCCCGTGCGTCCGCGGCGTCCCCGCGAGCCGGCGCTGCGCGAAACGGTCGTGAAATGCACTGGAGCGCGACGAAACGCGGTGAACGCGGGATGAACGGTAAGACAGGCGCCTGGCGTGACGAAACGGCCCATGCAGTTCGCCCCGCGGATGCTGCAGTCTGTCGCAATGCGCTCGCGGTGCGCGGTTGCGTTGCCTACAGTTCGTTTCATCGACGGACGAACTCTCTGAAAGGACCAGGACATGAAAGCGATCTCCAACCAAATGCGCGTGACGGCTCTTCTCCTCGCGGTGGTGACCAGCACGTTGGTGCTCGGAAGCACGGTGGTCGGAATGCAGGCCGGAAGCCCGACGGACTCGACGATGGTCGTGATGGAGAAGGTAACCATCCGTCCCAGCGCGCTGAACTGAGCGCGGCGCCGCTCGGCGCAGCGCCCGGTCCTGCGCGCGCCGCCCAGCGCGGACGGGGCACCACGAAACAGCCCGGCTATGCCGGGCTGTTTGCATTTCAGGCGACGCGGCATGCGGAATTTCCGACACTGCGCATGCCGCATGCGCACCTGTCTCGGTGCCGCAGCCCCGCCTAGAGTTCGAAGCGTCGGGAGGCCCGGCACGCGAACCGGATCCGGAGCGCGGGATGTCCAGGCAGGCCGACCACTAACGAAAGGACTGGACCATGAAAAAGCACTCCACCCGTGTGCGCGTGTGTTCCTTCCTGCTTGCCGTGTTGACCAGTGTGCTTGTGCTGGAAGGAACGGTGGTCGGGATGCAGGCCGGACCCGCCGCCAGCGCCGGCCTGGCGACGCCGACGATGGCCATGGAAATGGTGACGTTCCGCTACAGCGCGCTGGCGTGAGGACCGTCCTGCGTTGAGCGTGCCGCCGCGCGTCGGCGGACTGGCGACAGGAGTACCTCCACAGGGCCCGGCAGCGCCGGGCCCTGTCGCTTTGAAAAGACTTCGATACCGGCGAGGACAGCGTGGAATGGCGCCTGCGCACTGGCGTCCAAAGTATCCTCCGCGTTCCATGAGTCCTTCCGCCGACCCTGGCCGCGTCATCGATTCGCCCGCCGCCTGGTGGCGCCTCGTGGCGACCCTCGCCATCGCCACGCTCGGCGGGGTCGGCATGTGGTCCGTCGTCGTGGCGCTGCCCGCCGTGCAGGCGGATTTCGGCGTCGACCGCGGTTCCGCCTCGTTCCCGTACACGCTGACGATGGTCGGCTTCGGCCTGGGCGGCATTCTCATGGGCCGCCTCAGCGACCGCTACGGAGTCACGCGCCCCCTGTTCGGCGCCACGCTCGCCCTTGCGACGGGCTACGTCGCCGCCGGCCTGGCGCCGACTCTCTTCACGTACGCGCTGGCGCAGGGACTGCTGATCGGGTTCCTCGGCAGCTCGGCCACCTTCGGGCCGCTGCTCGCGGACATCTCGCACTGGTTCGAGCGCCGCCGCGGACTCGCGGTCTCGATCGTCGCCTGCGGCAACTACCTTGCCGGCACCGTCTGGCCTCCGATCGTGCAGCACCTGATCGAGGCGATCGGCTGGCGTCATACCCACATGACGATCGGACTGTTCTGCCTCGTGACGATGCTGCCGCTGACGCTCGTGCTGCGGCGGCGCTCGCCGGCCGGGCAAGTGCACGATGCTCAGAGGGCGACGGTGAGCATCCAGTCGGCGCTCGGCGTGTCGCCGCGGGCCCTGCAGACGCTGCTCGTGATCGCGGGCCTCGCGTGCTGTGTGGCGATGTCGATGCCTCAGGTACACATCGTGGCCTACTGCGGCGACCTCGGGTACGGCGCCGCCGCGGGCGCGCAGATGCTGTCGCTGATGCTGGGCTTCGGCATCGTCAGCCGGCTGGCGTCAGGCTGGGTGGCCGATCGGATCGGGGGCGTCCGCACATTGCTGCTGGGCTCGTCCCTGCAGGCGGTCGCGCTGGCGCTCTACCTGCCGTTCGACGGCCTCTGGTCGCTCTACGTGGTGTCTGCGCTCTTCGGCCTGTTCCAGGGCGGCA
>JAOUJD010000037.1 GCA_029883565.1 Burkholderiaceae bacterium | reverse complement strand
GCATAGAGGCGCGCAAGGTCCAGGCCCGCGAGATGGGCGCGGTGGATCTCGTCCGCACCCGGCGTGTTCAGCGCCAGCAATTCCGCGCGCAGAGGCGCCGGCAGGGGACGATGGTCATGGGCGAGCATCCGCGGTGGAACGCCGGCGCAGTCGGCAAGGACGGCATCGACCCCGTCGAGGCTCGTGCCGGTCATGAGCCCGATGTAGAGCTCGGTCGCGCCGCAGTCGGGGCCGCTCGGCGCAGCCATGGGGGATCAGCGCGACGAAGACAGGGCGACGTTGACGCGTTCGAGCAACGCGAGTTGCTCGCGCAGTGGTGCGGCCGACGCGCGGAACACGGCCAACTCCTCGTCCGGCAGCGGCTTCGCGTCCGGCAGGGCGGCCTTCATGGGGTTGACCTGCGCTCCGCGAACCTTCAGCTCGAAGTGCAGGTGCGGTCCGGTGGCCCAGCCGGTCATCCCGACGGTCCCGACCAGGTCGCCCTGGGCGATGCGGGCGCCGGGACGGACGCCTGGCGCGATCTTCTGCAGGTGTGCGTACAGCGTTGCGTGCTTGGCATCGTGCTGGATCTCCACCACGTTGCCGTAGCCGTTCTGGCGGCCCGCGAACTTCACGGTCCCGGCCGCGATGGAACGGATCTTGGTGCCCGAGGGCGCTGCGTAGTCCACCCCGCGGTGCGCCGCGTCGTAGCCGAACAGCGGATGGCTGCGGCTCGAGCTGAAACCCGAGCTCACGCGCGTGTACTCGAGCGGCGAACGCAGGAAAGCGCGCTTCATGCTCCGGCCGTCGAGCGCGTAGTAGCTGCCGTGCTTGCTGCCGTCGGCGTACCAATAGGCCTCGTGCCGCTTGCCGTCGTTGACGAACTCCACGGCGAGCAGGCGGCCGGGCCGGATGTATTCGCCCGCGGCGTACAGCGCCTCGTAGACGATGCGGAACGAGTCGCCGCGCCGCAGGTCACGGTGGAAGTCAAGCTCGCTTTCAAGCGCATCGACCATCTGCTGCGCGATCGAATCGGGCACGCCGACATCGTCCGTCGCACCGAACAGCGACACGCGGACTTCGCCCGAACGCAACTCGATGCGACGCTCCAGCGCGACGCTGGCCTCCGACACCTGGAAGCTCCCGTCGGCGGAGGGCTGCGCCGTCACCACGCGTGCCGTGCCGTCGGGCGAATCCGCGTCGTCACCGAGGTAGACCTTCAGCCAGTTCAGCCGTCCGTCGGCGGCGGAATTCGCCTGCACGAACCGTCCAGGTGCAAGCTGCACCAGCGGCTGGGCGCCCGGGTCCGTGCGCAGGAACTTCGACGCTGCCTCGTCGCGCACCTCGAGCCGCGCAAGCAGCGTGGCCAGCGTTTCGCCGCGCTCCACGCGCGCCTCGCGCACGAAAGCGTCCTGGCGCTGAAGGAGTTCCTCGACCTGGTCGACGATCGACGGCGTCGGCACCGTCTCCACGATCGCTGTCTGCTGCAGCTTGTCGAGCTCCAGCGCGGCCGGCGCCGCGGCGAGCGCCGCGACGGCGGCCGACAGCGGCAGCAGCGAGAACACCGCACCGAGCTCCAAGCGGGCCCGCGTGTGACGGTCGATGCGCTGCCAGCGCCGGGCGAGCACGCGCAGCGCCCGGCGGGTGACGGTCGCAACGGCACGCACTCGATTGGCTAGAATCGCGGACGGCATCGGAGCAGGAGCGGTGGTCAGAAAAGCGCACCGGGGTGCGCCTTTTTTTTTGCAGCCGCGATTATATGCTGGGACGGCCGAGTCCCAGGGGTGCCAAATCGGGAAGAACATGAAGGCCGCGGAAAGCAAATTGACGATTTCGCCGGAGGTCGAACGGGCGCTGGCGACCATCAGGCGCGGCAGCGACGAACTGCTGATCGAGGCGGAATTCGCGCAGAAACTGGCGCGGTCGGCCGCGACCGGGATTCCCCTGCGCTGCAAGCTCGGCCTGGACCCGACGGCGCCCGACATTCATCTCGGCCACACCGTGGTGCTGAACAAGCTGCGGCAACTGCAGGACCTGGGCCACACCGTCATCTTCCTGATCGGCGACTTCACGTCGATGATCGGCGACCCGTCCGGCCGCAACACGATGCGACCGCCGCTTTCGCGCGAGGAGATCGAGACCAACGCGAAGACCTACTTCGAGCAGGCGGCCCTGGTCCTGGACCGGGGAAAGACGGAGATCCGCTACAACTCGGAGTGGTCGGAACCGCTGGGGGCGGCCGGCATGATCAAACTGGCGGCGAAGTACACGCTCGCGCGCCTGCTCGAGCGCGACGACTTCGCGAAGCGCTTTCGCGAGAACACACCGATCGCGATGCACGAGTTGCTGTATCCGCTGATGCAGGGCTACGACTCCGTTGCGCTGAAGTCCGACATCGAACTGGGCGGCACCGACCAGAAGTTCAACCTGCTGGTGGGCCGGGAACTGCAGCGCCATTACGGCCAGGAGCCACAGTGCATCCTGACAATGCCGCTGCTCGAGGGCCTCGACGGCGTCGAGAAGATGTCGAAGTCGAAGAACAACTACATCGGCATCACCGAGGCGCCGTTCGAGATGTTCGGCAAGGTGATGTCGATCTCGGACGCCCAGATGTGGCGCTGGTTCGACCTGCTGTCGATGCGCAGCAACGAAGAGCTCGCCGCGCTGAAGGAGCAGGCGACGGGCGGACGCAATCCGCGCGACATCAAGGTGCTGCTGGCCAGGGAGATCATCACGCGGTTCCACTGCGCGCAAGATGCGGACCGGGCCGAGGCCGAATTCCTGTCGCGCTTCCGGGACGGAGCCGTCCCCGAGGACATGCCTGCGTGCACCGTGACGGCGGACGCGGACGGCGCCGTGGGCATTCCCGCGCTTCTGAAGCAGGCTGGCCTGTCGCCATCGACGAGCGAAGCGGTCCGCAACGTCGAGCAGGGCGGCGTGAAGATCGACGGCGAGAAGGTCGGCGATCGGTCATTGCGCCTGCCGGCAGGGACGTACGTAGTGCAGGTCGGCAAGCGCAAGTGGGCGCGGGTCACCGTCAGCTGACGCGCCGCGTCCGTAGATACCCGGACTGGCGTCGCGCAACGTGTCGTGAAAAGCGAAGATTCATCGCGTCGCCGACTTCAGCATGTGTTCATCTCGTCCAAGTTCCCGTGAGGCCCGCTCATCGGAGGCCAAGGGGCGGAAAGATCGGCAATCATGAGTGATTCGAAGACTGATTTCGGCGGGGCCTGGTGGGCCGGCAACCTGAACGAAGTGGACCGTGAAGTGGCTCGACTGGCATCGATCTGCAACGTGCGGCTGCTCGACCCGGGCGTCATCGAGCGCATCCTTGCCAACGACGCGAGCGTGTGCGGCACCAGCAATGCGCTTGCCTTCGAGAAGCTCCGCAACGTGCTGATGCTGCATTACGCCGTACGGACGCGCTCCGCCGATTCGATCGGCCAAGCGGCCACCAACGAACTTGTCATGCAGATCGTCGAAGACCTGCAGAAGAAATTCGGGGACCGTCTCGGCGGCCCGTCTGCAACCAAGTAGCCGACCACGCTGCCGGGACTGCCGGGGGCATCGCCCCGCCGGCTGAGCCTGCCCGGCGTTCACCGGGATCAACCTTGCTCCCGGTTGTCGAGAATTGATAAGACCCCGGACGCTGCATTGCAGCAAAATGCAGGGTCTGTACGGCGTGACCCATCCGCGGTTCGCCACTTCGGCCCGCTGCATCCGCTCCCTTTGGCGCCTGGCCTCGGGCCGGCCTGGATGTCCGCGTCACGGTCGCGGACAGACAGACTCATTGACTTCAACCCGAGGGGCACGCGATGGATATCGGCCGCCAACTGGCAAGCAGCCAGGACATTTCGACGAAGGTGTCGCTCGTGTTTCGCAAGCGCGCCGAAGTCGCACAGCGCAACCTGACGAAACAGCTGACGAAGGCCTACGAGGACGGCGTGGCTGGCCAGAAGGCGGACCACGTCGCCTCGGTCGGCCAGGCCTGGTCTGACTGGGCAGGCTATGCGGTCGACGTCGCGCAACGTTCGGTCCTTTTCCTGGATACGATGCGCAGGCGCGGCAACAACTTCATCGAGCACGTCGCGGCGGGGCAGCCGCCGCTGCTGCACTTCGACTACGAGACGGTCGTGGACGGCCGGAAACTGCCGCGAGCCGTCAACTACGCGCTGCTGCGGATTACGCCTCCCGAAGGCGTGATCGTCGATCCGAAGCGGCGTCCCTACGTGATCATCGACCCGCGGGCCGGCCACGGCCCGGGTATCGGCGGCTTCAAGGACGACTCGCAGGTCGGCGTCGCGCTGCGCGAGGGGCATCCCGTCTACTTCGTGATCTTCTTCCGCGACCCGGAGCCGGGGCAGACGCTGCTCGACGTCTGCGAAGCGGAGAAACTGTTCGTCAGGAAGGTGCGCGAACTGCATCCGGACAGCCCCAAGCCCGCCATCATCGGCAACTGTCAGGGCGGCTGGGCCGCGATGATGGTCGCCGCGTCCAGCCCCGAGGACACGGGACCGATCGTCATCAACGGTGCACCGATGTCGTACTGGGGAGGCGCCTGGCAGGAAGGGGCCGGCGACAACCCGATGCGTTATGCCGGCGGCAACCTGGGCGGCACGTGGCTTGCGTCATTGACGGCGGACCAGGGAAACGGCGTGTTCGACGGCGCGTACCTCGTCGAAAACTTCGAGAACCTGAATCCGGCGAACACGTTCTGGGACAAGTACTACAACCTGTACGCCAACATCGACACGGAGCCGGAGCGTTTCCTCGAGTTCGAGCGGTGGTGGGGCGGGTTCTTCCTGATGAACCGGGAAGAGATCGAGTGGATCACGCGCAACCTGTTCGTCGGCAACAAGCTGTGGACGGGCGAAACGAAGACGAGGGGCGGAGACGCGTTCGACCTGCGCGACATCCGGGCGCCGATCGTCCTGTTCGCATCGATGGGCGACAACATCACGCCTCCGCAGCAGGCCTTCAACTGGGTGGCCGACGTCTACGGATCGACCGACGAGATCAAGGCGCGCGGACAGGTCATCGTCGGCCTGCTGCACGAGGACATCGGGCACCTCGGCATCTTCGTGTCCGGCAAGGTGGCGAAGAAGGAGCACGCCCAGATCGTCTCGGTCCTGAAGTCGATCGAGGCCCTGACGCCGGGCCTGTATGCGATGGAAATCGGTGAACGCACCGGACGCGATGGAGAACCGGAATACGAGGTCGCGTTCACCGAGCGCTCGCTCGAGGAAATCCGCGCGCGGCTGAACCGCTTCGACCGCGCCGATGAACGACCGTTCGAGGCGGTTGCCGCAATTTCCGACTTCAACCAGCGGGCCTACGAGCTGTTCATGCAGCCCTTCGTGCAGGCAACGTCCAACGAGTTCTCGGCGAAGCTGCGCCGCCAGTTCCATCCTCTCCGTGCGCAGCGCTGGGCACTGTCCGACCTCAATCCGTGGATGAGCTGGGTGGGCCCGGCCGCGGAGATGGTCCGCTCCCAGCGCCGCAGCGTGGGCCGGGACAATGCCGTGCAGAAGCTCGAGAAGGTGGGCGCCGCGGCGATCAGTGCGTCGCTCGAGTACTACCGCGCGATGCGCGATGCGATGAGCGAGGCCATGTTCTTCCAGACCTACGGCAACGTGTTCTCGCTCTACATCGCCGACAAGGCGGCGGAGGAAGCGAAGGGCGTACAGATCGGCGAAGGACGCGAGCTGCCGTTCGTGAAGGAAGCGCTGGCGTCGATGTCCAAGGGCGGTTATGCGGAGGCTGTCGCGCGGGTGGCGTGCCTGCTGGCGCACAAGGGCGAGCCGCTGATGCTGTCGAAGCTGCAACTGAGGCAGCAGCTGAACAAGGACTACGGACACCTCCTGCCGGCAGGGACGCCGGAAGAGTGGCGCCGCATCCGCGGCGAGCAGGAAATCGTCGTTCGCTACGAACCCGAGCGCGCCATGGCGACGCTGCCCGATCTGCTGAGGGCGCCGGGCGACAGGGAGAGGCTGGCCGCACTCGCCCGCGCACTGCTGGGCGACGAACGGGTGGAGCGGTCCGAGGAACAGCTTGCGATCGTCGAACGGATTGGCACCACGCTGAGAGGCAGGCGCGGCAACGGCGCCGCGACGGCGAAGAAGGGGCGCGGGCGCGCGGCGGCGCCGGCCGCACGCAAGGCCGCGGCGAAGCGGCGGCCACGCAAGTGAGGACACCATGGACCAGCGGGCACACGAGAAATACCAGCGACTGATCGATATCTGCAAGGCCTTGCCGCCGACACCCACGGCGGTTGCTCATCCATGCGACGAGAGCTCGCTGCAGGGCGCGGTCGATGCCGCGAAGCTGGGCCTGATCGCGCCGATCCTGGTCGGGCCGAAGGACCGGATCCAGGCGGTGGCGAAGAAGTTCGGCATCGACATTGCGCCGTACGAGATCGTCGACGCCCCCTACAGTGAGGCCTCCGCCGCCAAGGCCGTCGAACTGGTGCGCGAAGGCAGAGCCGAGGCGCTGATGAAAGGCAGCCTCCACACCGACGAGCTGATGGGCGCGGTCGTCAAGCGCGACACCGGCCTGCGCACCGCGCGCCGCGTCAGCCACTGCTTCGTGATGGACGTGCCCTCGTATCCCGAGACGCTGATCGTCACGGACGCGGCAGTCAACATCGCGCCGACGATGGAGGACAAGGTCGACATCATCCAGAACGCGATCGATCTGGGACACGCGTTGCGCTTCCCCGAGGTTCGCGTCGCGATCCTGTCCGCGATGGAGACCGTCAATCCGAAGGTGCCGTCGACGGTCGAGGCCGGAGCGCTGTGCAAGATGGCGGACCGTGGCCAGATCACGGGCGCGCTGCTCGACGGGCCGCTCGCGCTCGACAACGCGATCAGCCTCGAGTCGGTCAAGATCAAGAAGATCGACTCGCCGGTGGCGGGCCGCGCCAACGTGCTCGTCGTGCCCGATCTCGAGGCCGGCAACATGCTCGCCAAGAGCCTGTCGTTCCTGGCCGGCGCGGACGCGGCCGGCATCGTGCTCGGCGCGCGCGTGCCGATCATCCTGACGAGCCGCGCCGACTCCGTGATGACGCGCCTGGCATCGTGCGGCGTGGCGGTGCTCGTAGCGCACGCGCGGCGGGAAGCGGCGAACAAGGCGGTGGCCGCATGACGGATGTCATCCTCGTACTGAACGCCGGTTCGTCGAGCATCAAGTTTTCGCTCTTCGCGACCGCGGGCGAGGACCTGAAGCTCGTGGCGCGCGGCCAGGCGGAGGGCCTCTACACAGCGCCGCGCTTCGTTGCGAAGGACGACGCCGGCGCGGTGGTCGGGGAACGGACCTGGGGCGACGGCGTCGCGCTCGGTCACGAGGGCGCGCTGGACCATCTCGTCGAGTTCCTGCGCAGCCGCTCGGAGGGCTACAAGCTGGTCGGCGCGGGCCACCGTGTCGTGCACGGTGGCCGGGAATATTCGCAACCGGCGCGCGTGAGCGAGCAACTGCTGACGGCGCTGGAGAAGTACATTCCGCTGGCCCCGCTGCACCAGCCGCACAACCTGGCGCCGATCCGCGTGCTGATGACGCGCGCGCCCGAGCTGCCGCAGGTGGCGTGCTTCGACACGGCCTTCCATCGGGCGCAGCCACCGGTGGCGCAGGCGTTCGCGCTGCCGAAATCGATCACCGACCGCGGCGTGGTGCGCTACGGCTTCCACGGCCTGTCCTACGAGTACATCGCCAGCGTGTTGCCGAAGGTCGACCCCGTGGCCGCGGCGGGCAGGACGGTCGTGCTGCACCTCGGCAACGGCTCGAGCATGTGCGGGATGTCCGCCGGCCGCAGCATGGCGAGCACGATGGGTTTCACGGCCGTCGATGGCCTCCCGATGGGCACGCGCTGCGGCAACCTCGACCCGGGCGTCATCCTGTACCTGATGGACGAGCTGAAGATGGACGTGCGCGCCATCGAGAAGCTGATCTACCAGCAGTCCGGCCTGCTCGGGGTGTCGGGCATCTCCAGCGACATGCGCGTGTTGCTCGAAAGCAGGGAAGCCAGCGCGAAGGCAGCGATCGACCTTTATGTGTACCGCATCGGGCGGGAGCTTGGCTCGCTCGCAGCCGCGCTCGGCGGCCTCGATGCCGTCGTGTTCACGGCGGGCATCGGCGAGAACAGCGCCGAGTTGCGCGCGCGCATCTGCGCCGACGCGGCGTGGCTCGGGCTCGAATTCGACGCCGAGGCGAACCGCGGCAAGTCGCAGCGCATCAGCCGCGCCGGCAGCCGGGTCAGCGCGCTGGTCGTCCCGACCAACGAGGAACTGATGATCGCCCGCCACACGCGGGCGGTCCTGACCGCGCGCGCGCCGGCGCGGGCGCCCTAGAGCGAACGACTCACCAGGGACCCAGCATGGCACTCGAACTTCCCCGTCCCATCCTGCAGGGCCGCAAGGCGCTGGTCGTAGGCGTCGCCAACGACTCGTCGATTGCGTACGGCTGCGCGCAGGCATTCCGCGAACTCGACGCTGAGCTGGCGATCACCTACCTGAACGAGAAGGCGCGGCCCCATGTCGAGCCGCTGGCGCAAGCCCTCGGGGCGCCGATCTTCATGCCCCTGGATGTCAGTGTCCCCGGCCAGCTCGAGGCCGTGTTCGACGAAATCGGCAGGACCTGGGGCCGGCTCGACATCCTCGTGCATTCGATCGCCTTCGCGCCGAAGGAAGACCTGCAGGGTGGACTGCTCGACTGCTCGGCCGACGGGTTCTCGAAGGCGATGGACGTCTCCTGCCACTCGTTCGTCCGCATGGCGAAGCTGGCTGCACCGCTGATGCGCGACGGCGGCACCATGTTTGCGATGAGCTATTACGGCGCGAACAAGGTCGTCCCCAACTACAACGTGATGGGCCCGGTGAAGGCCGCGCTCGAGGCTTGCTGCCGCTACCTCGCGTTCGAACTCGGCGCGAGGAACATCCGGGTCCACGCGATCTCGCCCGGGCCGCTGAAGACCCGGGCGGCATCGGGCCTGAAGGACTTCGACCGGCTGCTCAACGACGCGGCGCAGCGCGCGCCGCTCGGCGAGCTGGTCGACATCATGGACGTCGGCTACACCTGCGCCTTCCTGGCGACCCCGTACGCACGGCGCCTGTCCGGATCGACCTTGTACGTCGACGGCGGCGTCAACATCGTCGGCTGACAGCGGCGGCGAGCACGCCGCGCGCGGCCGCGCGCACGGCCACGGCCGTTCCGCTTCGCGTTGCGATCTGGGGACGCCAGGTCAGGGCGCCGACGGCGGCGGTTCGAGTGCAGCGATGGCGACGAGAAGGCGCCCATCGTCGACGCGTACCTCGTGCCTCTCGATGGCAAGTTCCGGCAATCCGACGACGCAGCCGTGCTCCACGTCGTACTGCCAGCCACACCGGGAACAGGTGAGCCGAACGCCGGCGAGAGCCGCGGTCGACAGCGAGCCACCGCAGCGCAGGCAGAGGTCGCCGATCGCTACTACGTGACCGTCCGTGTTGACCAACGCCAACCCCGCCGCGCCGACCGCCACGTGGAGCGCAGCGCCAGGCGGCAGCTGGTCCAGGGTTCCCACCTCGAGAAAGCCCGGACGAAAGCCCGGTACCGCGGCGGCGGGGCCCGCGGGTTCGTCCTGTCGGTTGCTCATCGTGGCAGTGTCGGCGGACTCCGGCGCTCCTGCGCGCCGGCAAGACGCCACCTTCGACCCTTCCGCGCGCACTGTCTTAGCCCTTCTGGACAGATCGCTTCCGCGCGTCGTGCCGGTCGAGCCGGGGGTGACGGGCTCCGCGAGTGTCTAGAATTGCTAATCCGTTGACGGCCCGCAATGCGGACCGGCAGATCCGGGCGAGCCTGTACCAGAGCGCGAACAACAACGCGCAGCGAGGGGAAGATTGTGGACATGCGCAGCTCGGGGGCCTGGTCGGCAGCGCCCGAGGTCCGGCAGATCTGGACGCAGCGTGTGGGCGCGTTCGTCGCACTCCCGCAACTGATACGGCAGTTGGGCGGGAACCCGGCAACGGTACTGGCGGGCGCCGGTATCGATCCGGGCGACCTGGATCATCCCGATAGCAAGGTGCCGTACGCCACGTTCGTCAACGTGCTCGCCATCGCCGCGGAGGCCACCGGCTGTCCTCATTTCGGACTGCTTGCCGGGCGCCTGTTCAGGCTCTCGCAACTCGGCACGCTCGGAGAACTGATGCGTCATTCGGGCACGGTCGGGCGCGCCCTCGATGCTCTGACCGTCTACCAGCACATCAACAGCGAGGGTGGCCTGGCGTTCGTGCTGAAGCGCGGCGATTTTGTCGACCTTGGGTACGCGATGTATCACCCGACGACCCTGGGCGCGGCGCAGATGTACGATGCCGTGCTCGCGGCCGCGATGAATTTCATGATGGAACTGTGCGGGCCTACGTGGAGGCCTTACGAGGTCTTCCTGGCGCATGCCAAGCCCCACGACATCGCGCAGCACCGCGCCTTCTTCAAGGTGGCCCCGCGCTTCGATGCCGAGTTCTGCGCGCTCAGGTTCCATGCCGGGGACCTCGCGCTGGCCGTCGATGGTGCGGACTCCGCGTCGTACCGGCGGGCCGAGAGCCTGGCACGACGCGCGGGACCGCCAGACTTCCTGCAGCAGGTCTATCGCGGGCTGCGCCGCCTGATGCTGGAGAACCGGCACTCGGGCGACGACCTGGCCCAGGCCCTCGCGATGCATCGCAGGACCCTGAACCGGCGTCTCAAGGCCGAGGGAACCACGTTCCAGCGCGTGCTCGACGACGTGCGCTTCGAGGTGGCGCGCGACCTGTTGTCCAACCCGAACGTTCGCCTCGACGATGTCGCGGCCACCCTTGGCTACGCGGCGGTCACGCCCTTCATGCGCACGTTCCGGCGCTGGTCCGGCACGACGCCGGGCCAATGGCGGCGCACTGTGTGCGCCGAAGCGGGCGAGGCGATCGCCTCACCTCGCTGTTCGTCTCGGCCGGACGGAACCCGCTCCCTGCGCTCCCGCAAGGTGGCGCGGTGAGGGAATGCGGCTGTCCAGAATTGCTAAGACGCGCCAAGGGGCGGCGGTCACCATCGGCTGAAGTGGGAAAGGGGCGCCCAGCGCGCTGTCGACCATGAATCGAACGACGACTACGCGGCGCGGCGGCTGCCGGACGCCCCCAACGGGCGCACTGGCTCTGCGCGGCATCACGACTGCGGCGAGCCTGGCCACCGGGCTGCTTGCGCCCGGCGCGGCGGCGGCATCGTTTCTCAGTGGCGAAGCCCTCGACACCGCGGCGAACGTGCTCGCGTGGGTCGTGCTGTTCGTGGTGCCGGCCGTCGCGATCACGCTGTTCTGGATCGTGCACGTGCTGCCGGAGAAGATCGCGCACAAGAACCACCACCCGCAGCGCAAGGCGATCCAGACCTTGTGTCTCCTTTCGCTCGTGTTCGGCGGGCTGTTGTGGCCGCTCGCCTGGCTCTGGGCGTACACGAAGCCCGTCGGCTACAAGCTCGCGTACGGCACCGAGATGCACGAGGACTACTACACCGAACTCGCGCAGAAGTGGCGGGCGGGCGGGTTGCCGGCTGACCAGTTGGGGCATTTGCGCGCCGAGCTCGATGCCGTGGCGGCGCGTGGCGCCCTGACGCCGACGCTGCGCGCGCTGCGCGACGAGCTCGCCGCGGCCGATGCTGAAACCAGGGAAGCGCCGCCCGTCGCCGCTGCCCAGGCCCGGAGTGCGTGATGGAAGTCCTGCTGCTCGCCATCTACTCCGCCATCGTCTGGTTCGTCTTCATCAAGATGAAGTGGTTGCCGTGGAACACGGGGACCCAGGTCATCGTCGTCATCATTCCCGTCGTCGCATTGACCGCGCTGGTCCTCGCGCTGAACGTCGTCGCGCCGTCCAGTGCCGACGTACGCGTGCTCAAGTACGTGATCAACGTCGTGCCCCAGGTGCGTGGCCGCGTGATCGACGTGCCGGTCGAGCCGAACCGCCTGGTCAGGAAGGGCGAAGTGCTGTTCCGGATCGATCCGACGCCATACGAGCTGACGGTCAGGTCGCTCGAGGCGCAACTGGCGAACGCCATTGCCGGCTCCAGGGAACTCGGCGAGCAATTGATCGGCGCGCAGGGCAAGGTCACCGAGGCGCGGGGGGCGATCCAGCAGAGCGAAGCGAAGATCCGCGAAGTGCAGACCCGGCTCGACCTGGCCCGCACGCGGGTCGCGCAGAACCGGGAACTGGTCGCCACGGGCGCCGGCGATCGGTTCGCGCTCGAGAAGGCAGAGACCGATTTCGCGGAACTCCAGGCACAGCTGGATACGGCGCGCGCGTCCGCCGCGCAGGCGCGGGCCGCGGAAACGCAGGCGCTCGCGAGCGAACGCCAGTTGAAGGAACGCAGCAAGGGGACGTACAAGGACGAATACGCGCCGGTGGCGAGCATCCGCGCGCAACTGGCCAACGCCAAGTGGGAACTCGAGCAAACCACGGTGACGGCTCCCGCCGACGGCTACGCGACCAACGTGCAGTTGCGCGTCGGTTCGTTCACGACAGCGTTCCCGACCACCCCGGCGATGACGTTCGTCGAGGAGACGTACCAGGTGATCGCCCTGTATCACCAGAACGAACTGCAGCTGGTGGAGGAGGGCAACGAGGCCGAATTCACGCTCCGGGCGCACCCTGGGCGCGTCATCAAGGCCAAGGTCGACTCGATCGTGTGGGCGCAGGGCCAGGGACAGGTGGCCAACAGCACCCAGTTGCCGATAACCGGCGTCGGTCCGATGCCGCCGGGCCGCTTCCCCGTGAAGCTGGCGATCTCCGAACGG
Source organism: Burkholderiaceae bacterium (assembly GCA_029883565.1). Lineage (GTDB taxonomy): Bacteria > Pseudomonadota > Gammaproteobacteria > Burkholderiales > Burkholderiaceae_F > JAOUJD01. The sequence goes on along the minus strand of JAOUJD010000037.1, from coordinate 3,649 downwards.
GACAAGGACCTGTTCCTGCCGGCGGGCGCGATCGGACAGGGCGCGATCTACACGGAGCATGGGGCCGCGATCCAGATCCTGCGCAAGGTGATCCTGCGGATCGGCGCCAAGCTCGACTACCTCGTCCTGAAGCTGCACTGACCTGATGCGCACCTCGCTCGCGGCACTGATGGCGCCGATCGCGCTGGCGGTCGCGGGCTGCGCATTGCAGGCGCCGCCGGCACCGGCGGACATCCAGGCGCAATCGATGCAGAACGTCCGCGTGCCCTCGAAGTGGGCCGCGACGGGCGGAGCCGAAGGCGGCGTGGCGGATGCCTGGCTGGCGTCCTACAACGACCCGCAACTCGATGCGCTGGTGCGCGAGGCGCTCGCCTACAACGCCGACCTGCAGGTCGCGGCCGCAAGAATCGAACAGGCAGCCGGGTACGCAAGGCTTTCCGGGGCGACGCTGTACCCCGCCGTCAACCTGCTCGCGCACGGTGGCGGCAAGCTGGGCGGCGACAACTCCGGCATCAGCGGTGTCGGGCTCTTCGCGAACTGGGAACTTGACATCTGGGGCCGCGCGCGCTCGGCCGCCGCTGCCGGCAGCGCTCAATACCAGGCGGTGCAGGCAGATGCCGAATACGCCCGCCAGTCGATCGCTGCGATGGTGGCGAAGAGCTGGTTCCTCGCAACCGAAGCGCGCGTGCAGCGCGCCATCGCCGACGAGATCGTGGGCACGTCGGAACGGTACCTGGGCCTCGCGCGCGACCGGCAGCGCATCGGCAGCGGCGACGAATACGAGGTCACCCAGGCGCAGGCCAGCCTCGACACATACCGCGATGCCGCGCGGCAACTCGCACTGTCGCAGGAGCAGGCGCTGCGCGCCATCGAAGTGCTGGTCGGGCGCTATCCGGCCGCGGCTCTCGAGGTGCCGGCGGCCCTCCCGGCGAAGGCGCCGACGATCCCGGTGGGCCTGCCGTCCGAACTGCTCGAACGTCGTCCCGACGTGATCGCCGCCGAGCGCCGCGTTGCCGCTGCCTTCAACAACGTCTCCGAGGCGAAGGCCGCGCGGCTGCCAAAGATCGCGCTGACGGCCGGAGTGTCCAGTCTTTCGAGCGACGTGTTCGTCCTGAAGGACCAGAACTACCCCGTGGCGAGCCTGGGCGCCAATCTGACGGCTCCGATCTTCAACGGCTGGGCGCTGCAGGCGAACGTAGAGATCCGCACCGCCGAGCAGAAGCTGGCCATTGCCGACTACGGGCGGGTCGCCTCGCGGGCGTTCGCAGACGTGGAGTCGGCGTTGTCGGCGGCGTTTGCCGCCGACGAGCGCGAAGTGATCCTCGGACGCGCGGTGGCGAGCAATGCGCGCGCGGTCGAGCTTGCCCAGACACGCCTGCGCGTCGGCTCGGGCGATCTGCGCGCGGTGCTCCAGCAGAATGTCGCGCTCTTCGGTGCGCGTACCTCGCTCGTGCGGGTCCAGGCCGAGCGCCTGGTCCAGCGCGTGAACCTGAATCTCGCGCTCGGTGGAAGCTTCGAGCCGCGACCGGCCGCCGAGCAGGCGGCGAACGCCAACGCCGGAGTACAGTCGACTACGGCGGTCAGCCGGTAACGCGGCTGGCGCGTTGAGGCTTACGACGCCAAATAAGGGAGCAAGCAGATGAAGCCGTCCTTCCACATCGTCGCGGCGCTGTCCGCGTGTGCAGCGCTCATCGCCACGGGTGCCGTCGCCCAGCAGTACGTCTATCCTGCGAAGGGGCAGTCGCCCGACCAGCAGAAGAAGGACGAGTCCGCGTGCTACCAGTGGGCCGTTCAGCAGACCGGGGTCGATCCGAGCAAGCCCGCGGCTGCCCCCGCGGCTCCGCCGCCTCCCACCACGGCGACAGGGACGACACCCGGCGCCGGCGTGCGAGGGGCTGCGCGTGGCGCGGTCGTCGGAGAGGTCGTTGGGGGCGATGCGGGCGCCGGCGCGGCGGCCGGTGCAGCTGTCGCCCGCAGCCAGAGCCGCAAGCAGAATGCGGCGCAGGCGCAGCAGCAGCAACAGGCTGCGCAGCAGGCGACATCCTCCCAGCAGGCCGCGTTCGCGAAGGCGCGCGCGGCATGCCTGGAGGGCCGCGGTTACACGGTCAAGTAAGCAGTCGCAGCCCAGCCATCGAATGGAGAGCGGTATGAATCCGAGTCGAATCAACTTCGCCGGACGTTGCGTGCAGGCCGCCTGGTCGGCGGTCGTCACCGCAGTGATGGCGATCCTGTTTTCCGCCACGGCCCTGGCGCAGGCGCCGGCCGCGGCAGGCGCGCCGCCGCCTCCAGCTGCCGACGACCTCACGCAACTGGTCGGGCGCATCGCGCTCTATCCGGACGACCTCGTCGCGATCATCCTGCCAGCGGCGACGAGCCCGTTGCAGATCGTGCAGGCCGACCGTTATCTCGACAAGCGCAAGTCCGACCCCAAGCTTCCGATCGACGACAAATGGGACGATCCGGTCAAGTCGCTGCTCAACTATCCGGACATCGTCAAGATGATGAGCAACGACCTTGACTGGACGAGCGAGCTTGGCGAAGCCGTCGTGGCCGACCAGGCGGCGGTACTGGAGGCCGTGCAGGTCTTCCGCCGGCAGGCGAAGGCCGCCGGAAACCTGAAGTCGGACGCGAAACAGGTGGTGAAACAGGAGAAGGAAGTCATCATCATCGAGCCGGCGGACCCGCAGGTGATCTACGTGCCCCAGTACAACCCGTCGACCGTCGTTGTCTACAGTTCGGTCCCTGTCTGGGGCTACTACCCGACGCCGTACCCCGTGTACTACTACCCGTATGCGCCCGGCGCGGCGTTTGCGGCCGGGGTGGTCTGGGGGGCCGCCATCGGCGCCGCGTGGAGCGGCAATCACTACGGCTGGGGTGGTGGCAACGACATCAACATCAACCGGAACACCAACATCAACGTGGGCAGTGGCAACACGATCAACCGGGGCCAGGGTGGGCAGGGCGGCGGCAGCAAGTGGACGTCGAACAAGCAGCCTGGACAGGTGAGCAGTTCGGTCGGCAAGACGCCGTCGTCGAACCGCGCGGGCGATGCACGCGGCAGTGGCGGTGCACGCGCGTCTTCACAACCGGCAGGCGGTGCAGGTGCGGGAGGCGCGCGGGCTTCGGCTCAACCGGCAGGCGGGGCAGGCGCCAGCCGCGGTGGCGGTGGCAGCAGCAGCTTCGGCGGCTACGACTCCGGTCGCCAGACGCAGATGGACAGTTCGCGCGGCGCTTCAAGCCGCAACTCGGCATCGGCCAGCACGCGGTCGGCGTCGGGCGGAGGAGCCGGCTCGCGTCCGACGGCCAGCAGCGCGTCGCGTGGGGGCGGGGGCGGCGCTTCGCGCGGCAGCGGTGGTGGCGGTCGCGGCGGACGTCGTTAGGGGAGGAGCGAAGTCATGCGCACACTCACTTCAATCCATGCCGAGGCGTCATCCATGAAGAACACATCTTTCCGGTCATTGCTGTCCGGCGTCGTTCTCGCGCTGGCCGTGGCCGCTCCGCTCGCCGCCGTCGCGGCGACGCCGCAGGAAACCTTCGCAACCCCCGAGGCGGCCGTGGATGCGCTGGTGGCGGCGGCGAAGGCCGACTCCGATGCGCAGATGGTGGCCGTCTTCGGATCCGAGCACAAGGACGTCTACATCGATCCAGA
>JAOUJD010000257.1 GCA_029883565.1 Burkholderiaceae bacterium | reverse complement strand
ATCTGGTCGTACGCCTTCGCCTCGCCGCCGAACTTCTTCGAGAGCACCAGCGTGATCGCCGCCGTCAGCGTCGTCTTGCCGTGGTCCACGTGACCGATCGTCCCCACGTTCACGTGCGGCTTCGTACGTTCGAACTTGCCCTTGGCCATGATTCGGTTCCTCTGGAGTGCTTGCCTGGGGTCAGGCCTTCTTGGAGATGACGGCCTCGGCGACGTTCTTCGGCGCCTCGGTGTAGTGCTTGAATTCCATCGAGTAGGTGGCGCGGCCCTGCGACAGCGAGCGCAGCGTGGTCGAGTAGCCGAACATCTCGGCGAGCGGCACCTCGGCCTTGATCACCTTGCCCGTGGGCAGGTCGTCCATGCCCTGGACGATGCCGCGGCGCGACGACAGGTCGCCCATCACGTTGCCCATGAAGTCCTCGGGCGTCTCGACCTCGACGGCCATCATCGGCTCGAGCAGGACGGGGCTCGCCTTGCGCATCCCGTCCTTGAAGCCCATCGACGCGGCCATCTTGAACGCGTTCTCGTTCGAGTCGACGTCGTGGGAGCTGCCGTCGAACAGCGTCACCTTGACGTCGACGACCGGGAAGCCGGCGAGCACGCCGTTGGGCAGCGTCTCGCGCAAACCCTTCTCGACCGCGGGGATGAACTCGCGCGGCACCGCGCCGCCCTTGATCGCGTCGACGAACTCGAAGCCCTTGCCCTGCTCGTTGGGCTCCATCTTGAGCCACACGTGGCCGTACTGGCCGCGGCCGCCCGACTGCTTGACGAACTTGCCCTCGACCTCGACCTGCCTGCGGATCGCCTCGCGATAGGCCACCTGCGGCGCGCCGACGTTCGCCTCGACGCCGAACTCGCGCTTCATGCGGTCGACGATGATCTCGAGGTGCAGCTCGCCCATGCCGGAGATGATCGTCTGGCCCGACTCCTCGTCGGTGCGCACGCGGAACGACGGGTCCTCCTGCGCCAGGCGGTTGAGCGCGATGCCCATCTTCTCCTGGTCGGCCTTCGTCTTCGGCTCGACCGCGACGTGGATCACGGGCTCCGGGAAGATCATCTTCTCGAGCGTGATCACCTTCTGCGGGTCGCACAGCGTGTCGCCGGTGGTCGCCTCGCGCAGGCCGACCGCCGCGGCGATGTCGCCGGCGCGCACTTCCTTGATCTCCTCGCGCTGGTTCGCGTGCATCTGCAGGATGCGCCCGAGCCGCTCCTTCTTGCTCTTCACCGGGTTGTAGACGGTGTCGCCGGAGTTCACCACGCCGGAATAGACGCGGAAGAAGATCAGCTGGCCGACGTAGGGGTCGGTCATGATCTTGAACGCGAGGCCGGAGAACGGCTCCTCGTCGGCGGCGCGGCGCTCGCCTTCCTGGCCGTTCTCGAGCTCGCCCTTCACCGGCGGGATGTCCGTCGGCGCCGGCATGTAGTCGATGACGGCGTCGAGCATCGCCTGGACGCCCTTGTTCTTGAACGCCGAGCCGCACAGCATCGGCACGATCTCGCTCGCGATCGTGCGCAGCCGCAGCCCGCGGCGGATCTCCTCGACCGAGAGCTCGCCCGACTCGAGGTACTTGTTCATCAGCTCCTCGTTCGCCTCGGCGGCGCTCTCGACCATCTTCTCGCGCCACTCGGCGGCCGTGTCGACGAGCTCGGCGGGGATCTCGCGCAGGTCGAACTTCATGCCCTGCGTCGAGTCGTCCCAGTAGATCGCCTTCATCCGCACGAGGTCGATCACGCCCTCGAACTTGTCCTCGGCGCCGATCGGCACCTGGATCGGCACCGGGTTCGCCTTGAGGCGCGACTTCATCTGGTCGTGGACCTTGAAGAAGTTCGCGCCCTGGCGGTCCATCTTGTTGACGAACGCGAGCCGCGGCACCTTGTACTTGTTCGCCTGGCGCCAGACGGTCTCGGACTGCGGCTGCACGCCGCCGACCGCGCAGTAGACCATGCACGCGCCGTCGAGCACGCGCATCGAGCGCTCGACCTCGATGGTGAAGTCGACGTGGCCCGGCGTGTCGATGATGTTGATGCGGTGCTCGGGGTGGTGGTTGTCCATCCCCTTCCAGAAGCAGGTCGTCGCCGCGGACGTGATCGTGATGCCGCGCTCGCGCTCCTGCTCCATCCAGTCCATGACGGTCGCGCCGTCGTGGACCTCGCCGATCTTGTGCGACACCCCCGTGTAGAACAGGATGCGCTCGGTCGTCGTGGTCTTGCCGGCGTCGATGTGCGCGCTGATGCCGATGTTCCGGTAGCGCTCGATGGGTGTCGTTCGGGGCACGGTGGACCTTGCGTCAGTCTCTGGGCCGGGGGTCGGTGGCGTTCCGGCCCGTCGGCGGCTCAAGTCTCGTCGGGTGTCGGGTTCGTCGGGATCAGAAGCGGAAGTGCGAGAACGCCTTGTTCGCCTCGGCCATGCGGTGCACTTCCTCGCGCTTCTTCACCGCGCCGCCGCGGCCTTCGGCGGCGTCCATCAGCTCGCCGGCGAGCCGCGCGCCCATCGACTTCTCGCCGCGCTTGCGCGCCGCCTCGCGCAGCCAGCGCATCGCGAGCGCCATGCGCCGCACCGGGCGCACCTCGACCGGGACCTGGAAGTTCGCGCCGCCCACGCGGCGGCTCTTCACCTCGACCATCGGCCGCGTGTTCTGCAGCGCCTGCGTGAATACCTCGAGCGGGTCCTTGCCGCCCTTCTTCACGATGGCGTCGAACGCGCCGTACACGATGCGCTCGGCGACCGACTTCTTGCCGGCCTCCATCAGCACGTTGGTGAACTTCGCGACCTCGATCGACTTGTACTTCGGGTCGGGCAGGATCTCGCGCTTGGGGACTTCTCTGCGTCGCGGCATGTGCGCTCCGTTCGGCGCAAAGTACAAACCTACTTTGCGCCGGTTTGATTACCGAGGAATCGCGGGCCTCATTTGCCAACTGAGCCGTCGATTCCTCGCGACAAATTCAACGATTCACTACGCCTTCTTGGGGCGCTTCGCGCCGTACTTCGAGCGGGCCTGCTTGCGGTCCTTGACGCCCGCCGTGTCGAGCGAGCCGCGGACCATGTGGTAGCGCACGCCCGGCAGGTCCTTCACGCGGCCGCCGCGAATCAGCACGACCGAGTGCTCCTGCAGGTTGTGGCCTTCGCCGCCGATGTAGCTGATGACCTCGAAGCCGTTCGTGAGGCGGACCTTCGCCACCTTCCGCAGCGCGGAGTTCGGCTTCTTCGGGGTCGTGGTGTAGACGCGCGTGCACACGCCGCGCTTCTGCGGGCTCTGCTGCAGCGCAGGCACCTTGCTCTTCGAAACGGCGGGCTCGCGTCCCTTGCGGACGAGTTGATTGATGGTTGGCATGCGTCTTCCGCGTTGTGCTCAGCGCTCTTGGGTGAACCCGCTCGTTGTCCCGAGATGCGGCGCCGTGGCGGCCCGCATTGCTCGCTTCCCCGCGACCCTCGCTCACCTCGAGCCGGCCGCGGCAATCGTCCCGTTGTTCTTCCTCGACTGCGCAAAAAATCGAAGTGGCCCTCGGCGCGGTCGGATCCGCGTCCTGCGGGCCACCTCTTCCCGGCGCCTCGCACCCCGCAGTGCGGGGCCGCTACGCCGCGCCCCTCGCTCCCGGATTCGACCCCGGAAGGCGAAGCGCAAAGACTTGGAATTTTAAGGCGATATGCCTACCTGTGTCAACGTGTTCGCTGCGCTGCAGCGTAGGCCGTCACGCCCCGGCGGAGGCGTCGTTCGCGGCCTGGATCGAGCCCTCCGGGCGCGGCAGGCTGTCACGGTCGAAAAGCCGGGCCAGGCGGTCGAGGAAGGAAGGGCCGCGGTCGTACACGAACTCGGCAGGCGCGCGCCGGGCGAGCACGGCGGAGGTCAGTTCGACCACGGTCGAGAACGGGTCGGTGGCGATGCGTTCGGGTCGGCTCATCTTGTCTTCCTTCGGCTCCGGCTGCCGGCATCCCGGGCGGTATGCTGCGGCGCACAAGCCGAAGATAGGGCATCCGTTGCCGGATTTCCAATCGCATGTTTGGATGGCCGCGATCAGGGATTCCGTGGCCCGAAGCACCTCACATGTTGCTGTTTTTACGCGAT
>JAOUJD010000256.1 GCA_029883565.1 Burkholderiaceae bacterium | reverse complement strand
GCTCGGGCACTGCCTGGCCCAGGTGACGCGGCTGGCGGCGGCGCATCCCGCGGTGGCGTTCACGGTCGTGCACAACGGCAGGACCGTGCTGTCCCTGCCGGCCGAGTCGCCGGGCGAGCGCGCCTGCCGGCTGCTGCCCGAGGAGTTCGCGCAGGCCCAGCGCGAGGTGAACGTCGAATCGGCGGGGCTGCGCGTGTCGGGCTGGGTCGGCCTGCCCACGGCCAGCCGCGCGCGCGCCGACGCCCAGTACTTCTACGTGAACGGCCGCTACGTGCGCGACAAGGTCCTGACCCACGCGGTACGCGCCGCCTACGCCGACGTGCTGCACGGCGGCAGCCAGCCGATGTACTGCCTGCGCCTGGAGATCGATCCGCGTCGCGTCGACGTCAACGTGCATCCGACCAAGATCGAGGTGCGCTTCCGCGAATCCTCGGCGGTCCACCAGCTGGTGATGCATGCGGTGCAGCGCGCGCTGGCGCCGTCGGCCCGGATCGAGCCGGGCGCGGCCGAGCCGCACTCGCAGCGCGCGGCCGACGCGCCATCGTCCACGTTCGGGGCCGCGCACCAGCCCGCGCTCGGCGTCGCCCAGTCCGTGGCGGACTACCTCGCCCTGATGGCGCAGCGCCCGGGCGTGCCGGCGGCGGACGCGCTCGTGCGCGTCCCGGAGGCGGCCGAGATGCCCCTCGGCATCGCCCTGGCGCAGCTCGCCGGCATCTACATCCTGGCGCAGAACGCGCACGGGCTCGTGATCGTCGACATGCACGCCGCGCACGAACGCGTCGTCTACGAGAAACTCAAGCGCCAGCTCGACCGGCATGAGATTCCGCAGCAGCGGCTGCTGATCCCCCAGGTGTTCAGCGCCCCGCCGGTGGACCTCGCGACGACCGAGGAACAGTCCGCGCTGCTGGCCGAGCTCGGCCTCGACCTGTCGATCGCGTCGCCGACGCAGCTCGCGCTGCGCGCGGTCCCGGCGCTGCTGGCGAACGCCGACGGGCCGCAGCTTGCGCGCGACGTGCTGCGCGACCTGCGCGAGTTCGGCGGCTCGCGCGTGCTGACCGAGCACCGCAACGAGCTGCTCGGCACGCTCGCCTGCCACGGCTCGGTGCGCGCCAACCGCCGCCTGACCATCGAAGAGATGAACGCCCTTCTGAGGGAAATGGAGGCGACCGAGCGCGCCGACCAGTGCAACCACGGCCGGCCGACCTGGGTCCAGCTGACCGTCAACGACCTCGACCGCCTCTTCCTGCGCGGCCGATGACCAGTCCCGCGCGCCTCGCCGCCGTCGGGATGACGGCGCCGACCGTTCTCACGCTGATCGCCGGCCTGTCGATGCTGCAGCCGCTGTCGACCGACCTGTACCTGCCGACGCTGCCGTCGATCGCCACGCACTTCGATGCCAGCGTGTCGACGGTGCAATGGACGCTGTCGGTCTTCATCGCGGTGTTCGGGGCGTGGCAGCTGGTCGCCGGCCCGCTGACCGATCGTTTCGGACGCTATCCCCTGATCACGCTCGGCGCCTTCGTCTACGCGGGCGCCAGCCTGCTCTGCATGGCGGCGCCGTCGATGGCCGTCCTCGTGAGCGGGCGCGCGCTGCAGGCAGTCGGCGCGTGCACCTGCCTGGTGGGCGCACGCGGCGTCGTGCGCGACCTGTACACGCCGAGCGAGGGCGCGCGCCTGCTGGCCCGGGCGGCGACGATCATGAGCTTCGCGCCGTTGCTGGGGCCGATGATCGGAGCCCAGCTCGCCAGCGTGGCGGGCTGGCGCGCCGCGTTCGCCGCCGTCGCGGCGTTCTCGCTTGCGCTCGCCGTCTACGCCGGACTGAGGCTGAAGGAGACCAACGCGCGGCTCAATCCTCACGCCTTCGCGCTCGGGCCGATGCTGCGCACCTACGGCCAGGTGCTGCGCTCGCCGGCGTTCCGCGCCTACACGCTCGCCGCGGCCTCGACCTACGCCGGCCTGTTCGCGTTCATCTCGGGTTCATCCTTCGTGCTGATGCGCACGCTCGGCCAGTCGTCGACCGCGTACGCGTTCTCGTTCGGCACCATGGTGGCGGGCTATCTGGTCGGCACGCTCGCCTGCCGGCGCCTGCTGCCTCGCCAGGGCATGCAACGCACCATCGCGCTCGGGTCCACGTTGCAGCTCCTCGCCGGGCTGGCCATGGCGGCGCTGGCCATCGGCGGCGTGCACGTGGCGGCCGCGATCTCGGTGCCGATGTTCTTCTACGGCCTGTCGCACGGCATCGTCCAGCCGCCGGCGCAGGCCGGGGCGGTGGCGCCGTTCCCGGGCAACGCCGGCGCTGCCGCCGCCCTGCTCGGCCTGGGGATGATGCTGATCGCCGCCTGCGTCGGCGCGTGGATCGGCGTGAGCTACGACGGCACGGTGTACCCGCTGACCCTGACGATCGCGGCCTGTTCGTGCGCAACGGCGCTGATCGCATTCACGCTGGTGCGCCGGCACGGCGACGTCGCGCACCATGGTTGACGCGATCCTGCTGCTGGGCCCGACGGCCTGCGGCAAGAGCGCGCTCGCGATGGAACTGGCGCGCGAGCGGCCCGTCGAGATCGTCTCGATCGACTCGGCCCAGGTCTACCGCGGCATGGACATCGGCACCGCGAAGCCGTCCGCTGCCGAGCGCGCGGCCGTGCCGCACCACCTGATCGACATCCGCGATCCCGCGCAGCCCTACTCGGCGGCCGACTTCCTGGCGGACGCGCCCGGCGCGATCGCGTCCGTCCGCGCGCGCGGCGCGCTGCCGCTGGTCGTCGGCGGCACGATGCTGTATGCGAAAGCGCTGCGGGAGGGGCTGTCCGACCTGCCGTCGGCGGATGCCGCGGTGCGCGCCCGCCTCGAGGCCGAGGCCGCGCGGCTGGGCTGGCCGGCGATGCACGCACGGCTGGCGACGGTCGATCCCGTCACGGCAGACCGACTCGAGCCGAACGACAGCCAGCGCATCCAGCGCGCGCTCGAAGTGTTCGAGGTGAGCGGCGTGCCGCTGTCGCAGCTGCACGCCGCGCCCCAGCGCCCGCCGCTCGCGCTCGCGACGATCGCGCTGCTGCCGGCCGACCGCGCGCATCTGCACCGGCGCATCGAGCAGCGCTTCGACGCGATGCTGGCGCTGGGCTTTCTCGATGAAGTGACGGCTCTGCGGGCGCGCGGCGACCTGCATCCCGGGATGCCGTCGATGCGCAGCGTGGGCTTTCGGCAGGCGTGGCGCCACCTGGACGGCGCGACCGGCTTTGCGGCGTTTCGCGCCGCCGGCATCGCGGCGACCCGGCAACTGGCCAAGCGCCAGATCACCTGGCTGCGTTCGATGCGGGACGCGACGCTGATCGACCCCTTCGCGCCGGACGCGCCACGGCAGCTGCGCGAGCGCCTGCTCGAGATCGAGACAAGGCGCTAGGCGCGCACGTGCAGGTCGTCGCCGCCGAAGGTCAGGCCGAGCGGCTCGATGACCACCTGCCTGGGGCCGGCTTCGACTCGCCCGGCGACCGAGGCCGGCACGCCGCACGCGCGCGCGACCTCGACCGTGCGCGCCGCATCGGCGCTGCTCACGTACAGCGCGAACCCGGCGCCCATGTTCAGGTTGCCGTAGGCCTCGCGGTCGTCGATGCCCGCGTGCTGCTGGATGAACGACAGCACGGGCGGCACCGGCGGAATCGAATGCATCCGGTACGTGAACGCGCCCGGATGGCGCATCAGCTTGCGCCAGCCGTGCCCCGTGATGTTCGCGCAGTAGTGCGGGACGATGCCCGCGGCCGCCAGCGCCTCGGTGACGGGCGAGTACAGCAGCGTGGGCGCGAGCAGGGCCTCGCCGTACAGCGAGCCATCGGCCAGTGCCGTGGCGTATCCCTGCGGCAACCGCTCGGCCACCTTGCGCGCCAGCGACAGGCCGTTCGCATGGATGCCGCTCGAGGCCAGCAGCACGACCGCATCGCCGGCGGCGAGGCGCTCGCCCAGGGTCAGGCGCGACTTCGGCCGGACCAGGCCGACGCACGACGCCGCCAGGTCGATCCGTCCTTCCGCCACCACGCCCGCCAGCGCCGGCGTCTCGCCGCCGCCCCACGAGATGCC
>JAOUJD010000255.1 GCA_029883565.1 Burkholderiaceae bacterium | reverse complement strand
CTTGATGGCGATGTCGGCGGTCTCCAGGTCGCGGATCTCCCCCACCATGATGATGTCCGGGTCCTGCCGCAGGAACGCGCGCAGGGCATTCGCGAACGTGAGTCCGGCCTTCTCGTTGACGTTGACCTGGTTGATGCCGGCGAGCTGGATCTCCGCCGGGTCCTCGGCCGTCGAGATGTTCACGCCCGGCTTGTTCAGTATGTTGAGGCACGTGTAGAGCGAAACCGTCTTGCCGGAGCCGGTCGGCCCGGTGACCAGCACCATGCCGTACGGGCGCTGCACTGCGTCGAGCAGAACCTGCCTCTGGTCCGGCTCGTAGCCCAGAGCGTCGATGCCGAGCTTGGCCTGCGAGGGATCGAGAATACGCATCACGATCTTCTCGCCGAACATCGTGGGCAGCGTGCTGACGCGGAAGTCGATCGCGCGCTGCCCGGAAAGCGCGAGTTTCATGCGGCCGTCCTGCGGCACCCGCTTTTCCGAGATGTCGAGCTTCGAGATGACCTTGATGCGGGTCGACAGGCGCTCCCGGATGGCGAGCGGTGGCTGGGCGACCTCGCGCAGCACGCCGTCGATCCGGAAACGGACCCGATAGAACTTCTCGTACGGTTCGAAGTGCAGGTCGGAGGCGCCTTCGCCGATCGCGTCGAGCAGCAGCTTCTGCAGGAACCGCACGACCGGCGCGTCGTCGACCTCCGCGACCGAAGTGTCTTCCGACGCTGCCTCGGGGGACTCGGTCAGCAGGTCCTCGAAGCTGATGTCGTCGCCGCCGGTCAGGGTTTCCAGGGACTGGGCGACGCTCTGCGAGCTGGCCTCGACCAGGCGCATCAGCTTGTCGTGCTCGACCACGATGATGTCGAGAGCGAGCTGCGTCTGGAACTTGATCTGGTCGAGCGCCTGGAAGTTGGTGGGGTCGGACACGCCGACCGCAAGACGGTTGCCCCGCTTGCGCAGGGCCACCACGCGCAGGGTGCCGACCAGCTTCTTGTCGATGATGTCGCGCGGCAGCTGGTCGTGGTCGAGCGCCGACAGGTCGAGCAGCGGGTGGCCGAATGTTTCGGCCGCGAATCTCGCCACGGTCGCCGGGTTCAGCCCGGTGAGATCCGCGGAATTGACCAGTTCGTCGATGAACTGGGTGTTGGACTGGGTCGCCTTCCGGGCGAAATTCTCGGCGCGATCCGGTCGCAACTTGCCCTGCTGCACGAGAGCACGCGCTAGCCCGGTCAGGGCTCCGGCAGCAGCCGCAGGACCTTGGGTGACGGCAGACATCGGGTGTAGGGGCTTTCTAAGGGCTGGTGGTCGCTATGGGAACGGCCGAGTTATAGCTGGCGGACCACGCTGCAGAAGGCAAAAGATACTGCCGATAACCCCCGGATTTGTAAACCTTGGCTACCGCAAAGAAGGCAAGGCGATTCAACGACTTCCTGCTCGGAAAGCAGGGGATGGCGCAGGGCCCTGCGTTCACGCGCGGCGCGCGGGTTGCGTGGACCCTATGTTGACGAGCCGGGCGCTGCGGATCGCCTGCTCGTCGACCTGGACCACTTCGACGATCACGTCCTGGAAGCGGACACAGCACGGCGCGTCCGGAATTTCCTGCAGGCGTTCGACCAGGAGGCCGTTCAGCGTCTTGGGCCCGTCCAGAGGTAGGGTCAGGCCGAGGCGCCGGTTGAGGTCGCGCAGGGTCGCGGACCCGTCGACCAGCGCCCGCCCTTCGGCGTTCCACCGCAGGCGGCGCGAGCCGGCTCCGGGTGCCTGCGTGGTGAACTCCCCGACGATCTCCTCGATGATGTCTTCGAGCGTGACGAGGCCCTGGACCTCCCCGTATTCGTCGACGACGAGTCCGAGCCGTTGCTTGTTGTCCTGGAACAACTGCAGCTGCTGGAACAGCGGAGTTCCGCTCGGGATGAAGTAGGTGGGAACGAGCGCTTCCCGGACCGATGCGATCGCGAACTCCTCGCCGGCCAGCAGGTGCATCAGCTTGCGGACGTGCAGCACGCCGAGCGTGCGGTTGATGTCGCCTTCATGGACCGGAAGCTTGTTGTGGTAGCAGGTGCGCAGTTGCTCGAGCACCGATTCAGCCGACTGTTCGACATCCAGCGCCTCGATGCGGGCGCGCGGCGTCATCACGTCGTCGACGGACAGTTCCTCGAGGTCGAAGAGGTTGAGCAGGATGCTCCGATGCTTGCCCGGGATGAAGTTGCCGCCTTCCAGCACCAGCGTGCGCAGTTCCTCGGAAGTCAGGCGCGTGCTCTCTCCGCTCGGGGCGCTCGGGATGCGAAGCGCCCACAGCATCGTTTTCACGAACAGGTTGACGAACCAGACGACCGGCCGGAACAACTGCAGCAGTCCGCTGAGGGGATACGACAGCGGCAGGGCAATGCGCTCCGGAAAGGTGGCGCCGATCACCTTCGGCGTGATCTCGGAAAACACGAGGATCAGGAAGGTGATGACGCCGGTGGCTGCCAGCAGCGCCCACTCGTTGTTGCCGAAGAGGCGGATCGCCATCGCAGTGACGAGGGCAGTCGCCGCCGCGTTCACCAGGTTGTTGCCGAGCAGGATGGTGCCGAGCAGCCGGTCGGTCCGCGACAGCAGGGACTGCACGCGCCGCGCGGAACGACTGCCCTGCCGCGCGAGGTGGCGCAGCCGCAGGCGGCTGATCGCCATCATCGCCGTCTCGGAGATCGAGAACAGGCCCGAAATGAGGAGCAGGACGCCGAGCCCGGTCAGTTCTATCCAGAGAGGCAACTCCTGCACGAGCTGGCTCCGAACTTAGCGCGGCGCTGAAACGGACGAGGAAGGGAATGGTCGGGGTGAGAGGATTTGAACCTCCGACTCCTGCGTCCCGAACGCAGTACTCTACCAGGCTGAGCTACACCCCGATCGCAGCTGTCGACCCGAACACCCGACCGTCCGCTATCGGTCGCGGTCGACTGCGAAAGCGAGCAAGTGTAGCAAAGAATCCCTGCAAGCCGAGGCCGGCAGGGCCTCGATGGCAGCCCTGCCTTCTTCGGCCTCGCGCAGTGCCAGCGCGCGGGAATAGGCGAGCGACCCGTTGTCCGTGACGATCCGCGCGACGGCGCCGAAGTCGCCGTTGCCTTCACGCACCGCTCGCGCCACGAGGTCCCTCTGCTCCGGCGCTGCGCTGCGCAGAGCGTGGATCAGGGGCAACGTCACCTTGCCTTCGCGCAGGTCATCGCCAAGGCGCTTGCCGATGTCTTCCGCGTGGCCCGAGTAGTCGAGGACATCGTCCGTGATCTGGAATGCGCGGCCGAGGCCAGCACCGTACCGCGCGCATCTGTCCTCCAGCGCGGCGTCGGCGCCGCACAGGACCGCCGCGATCCGTGCGCCGGCCTCGAACAGGGTGGCTGTCTTGCGCTCGACCACCCCGAAATAACGCTCCTCGTCGACCGAGGGGTCGTGGATGTTCAGCAGCTGAAGGACCTCCCCCTCGGCGATGCGGTTGGTTGCGTCCGCGAGTATCCGCATCACCCGCATGCTCCCGGCGTCCACCATCATCTGGAACGAACGGGAGTAGAGGAAGTCGCCCACCAGCACGCTCGCCGCGTTGCCGAACATGGCGTTCGCGGTGGAACGGCCACGCCGCAGGTCCGACTCGTCGACGACGTCGTCATGCAGCAGGGTGGCGGTGTGGATGAACTCGACGACGGCCGCAAGCAGCACGTGCGCGGTCCCGGTATAGCCGAGCGCGCGCGCCACCAGCAGCAGCACCGCCGGACGCAAACGCTTGCCGCCCGCACCAATGATGTAGTCGGCGACCGTGTTGATCAGCGCGACATCGGAGTCGAGGCGCGCGCGGATCACGGCGTCGACCTCGCGCATGTCGGCCGCGATCGGCTCGAGCGCTGCCCTGAGGTCGAGCCCCGCCCCGGGCCGAAACGCCTCGCCAGCCGGTCCGGACGGCAGCGCGACGGCGGAGCAGGGGAAGTTCTGGCCGGGCAGGGAGGAGTACATCCGGCCGATTATAGGTGGGAGGTGAACGCCAACCGGTGTCCCGATCCGTTCCGCCGGGCGGCGGGAGGGGCCGGAAAGGGGTTTGACGCGCCCATGCCAGGGGT
>JAOUJD010000254.1 GCA_029883565.1 Burkholderiaceae bacterium | reverse complement strand
CGATCTCGATGGTCGGCAGCCCGAACAGCTTCTTCAGCCGGTCGAGCGCCAGCGTCTCGACCACGTCCACGAATTCGCAGCCGCCGTAATAACGCTTGCCCGGGTATCCCTCGGCGTACTTGTTGGTCAGCTGCGAGCCCTGCGCCGCCATCACCGCCGGGCTGGTGTAGTTCTCGGAGGCGATCAGCTCGATGTGCTGTTCCTGCCGCCGGTGCTCGTCCTGGATCGCTGCAAAGATCTCGGGGTCCACGGACTGGACCGTGTGCGTCTGTCGATTGAACATGTGTCCTCGCGCCGGATGCAAGTGTTGGAATGGTCACTTACCATCGTGCCCAGGCGAACGGCAGCCACCGGACGGTGGCGTTGAGAGTCCGCGCTTCCCGGGTGTTGCTCACCCTTTTCGCCAGTCACGCGGAACGGGATGGCAACGGAATTATGCCAGCCGGTGCAGGGCGGCCACGCCCGCCGCAAGCCCCAGCAGGACGGCGCCGAAACCGACCACGATCGGAACGCGGATCAGCCGTCCACCGGTGGCAGAGGCCATCACGGTCTTGAAGACGAGGTTGGAGCCGACAGCCACGGCGACCGCCGTCAGCGCGGTTTCGCGGGTGAGCACGTCGCGGTTCAGCATCTGCATCGACGACAGCGTGATGGCGTCGACGTCGGTCAGCCCGGACACGGCGGCCAGTGCCAGCAGTCCGCTGATGCCGAGCAGGTCGTTGACCCACGCGCTGAATACCAGGATCCCTGCATATAGCGCACCGAAACTCAGGGCGGTGACCAGTTGGGTCGGGTTGCGGAACGTCTCCTCGCCGTTCGCCGGCAGGGTCCCGATGGCTCTCCAGCGCCATGCCACGCCGGCGAGGGCCAGCAGCAGGGCCGGCACGAAGACGACCAGCGCACGCAGCAGCATGTCGGGCGCCACGACACCCACGAGCACGAGCACACGCACCAGCATCGTGGCGTTCGACAGCAGGATCACCAGCACGGCGGCCGGTATCGTCTGGCTGCGGGCACCGACCTGACGCGCGTAGGCGAGCGTCGTCGCAGTGCTCGAGACAAGGCCGCCCAGCACGCCGGTCAGCAGCAATCCATGCCGACCCAGGGTCAGCCGCCACGCCACATAGCCCGACAGGCTGACCGCGGCGACCAGCACCACCATCAGCCAGATCTGGAACGGATTGAGGACGCCATACGGTCCGAATGCGCGATCCGGGAGCAGTGGGAGGATCACCGCAGTCAGCACCGCGAATTGCAGCATCGACCGGATGTCCTGCCCGGTCAGCTTGTGGCTGAACCCTTCGATCTCCGCCTTGAAGTAGAGCAGGATCGTGATGCCGACACCGAGCGCGGCCGCCAGAGTCGGATAGCCGTAGAAGTTCACGGCACCGAGGAAGAACACGGCAAGCGCCGCGATGACGGTCGTCGTCCCGGAGTCGTCGCGGACCGAGTCGCGATCCTGCAGGTAGGCAGCGACCAGGGTGCCGGCGATGCACAGCGCCCCCGCCCCAAGACTCCACGCCGAGTCGGTGGCGTCCTCGAGCAGCGCCGCCAGCGATCCGGCAACCGCGATCAGCGTAAAGGTTCGAACGCCGGCCTTGACCGATGGCTTGCGTTCGCGCTCGAGGCCGACGAGCAGGCCAATGCCGGCGCTCAGGGCGAACGTGACCATGAGATGAAGCGTCTCATCCATCAGTTCAATTTAGGGTGTGCGGAGCGATCCGGGTTGGCGACCGTCAACCCGCACGGCAGGCGGACGGGAACTCTAGGTCAAGGTTTCGTCGCGCGACTCTGAAAGGTGCGCGACATCGCCCCAGTCCACCATCGCGAGCGCCGGCGGCGAAAAGGTCACGCGCAGGCGGTTGATGCTGGCATTGAGCATCTGGTGCTCGCGCGGCGCGTCCCAGTCGAGCGCGCGCGCGGCGCGATAGGCGACGTCGAGCACGCCGCCGTGGGTCACGACCGCGACGGTCTGGCCCCGATGCCTGCCTGCGATGTCATGCAACGCCTCGAGCACGCGGTCGATCAGTTGCTGGCCCGTCTCGCCGCCTTCCATTGCCCACAACGGATCGCGTCCGCGCCACTGCCGGAAGGCCTCCGGATGCTGGCTGGCGATCTCGTCGAGCGTCAGCCCCTCGAAGACTCCGAACGACCGCTCGCGCAATCTCGGCTCTGGAACGATCCCTAGGCCCAGGCGCTGCGCGAGCGGAACCGCGGTCAGCCAGGCGCGCGCCAGTTCGCTCGAGTAGATCGCGTCGACGCGGTCGTTCGCCAGCCGCTCGGCAAGCCGTGCAGCCTGGCGGAGGCCGGTGGCCGACAGCGGAACGTCGAGGTGGCCCTGGATGCGGTGCTCGGCATTCCAGGCCGTTTCGCCGTGCCGGATCACCAGCAGCTGAGTCGTCACCCGGCGATCCTCAGGCCAGGCGCGGGTTCAGCGTGTAGGTGCCGCTGATCGCGGCCTTCGCGAGCACATGCCCCCCGATGGCCTTCAACACGTCCGGCCCCGTGAACTTGCCGTCCACCGCCACCCGGTCGACATCCAGGGCGTACAGCGTGAACATGTAGCGGTGCAGGATCGAATCGTTCCACGGCGGGCAGGGACCGTCGTAGCCGAAATAGTCGCCGCTCATGTCGTGGTCGCTGGCGAACCACCCCGTGTAGTCGTTGATGCCCTGGCGCGGGCCGTGCGCAGTCGCCGGGCCGTTCTTGCCGCGCGGCGTGACTTCCTTGGAGTAGCTGCCGGCGGCGAGCGCGCGCTCCGCTCCCGGGATGTCGACGAGGACCCAGTGAAAGAAGTCCACGCGCGGCAGCGACGCCGGAATCTCCCGGTCTTCCTTGAAGAGATCGTCGGGCTTGCTTGGCACGTCCACGTCATGGCAGATCAGGACGAACGAACGGGTG
The DNA here is from genome assembly GCA_029883565.1 of Burkholderiaceae bacterium. Classification (GTDB taxonomy): domain Bacteria; phylum Pseudomonadota; class Gammaproteobacteria; order Burkholderiales; family Burkholderiaceae_F; genus JAOUJD01. The sequence continues at coordinate 1,215 of JAOUJD010000254.1, read as the reverse complement.
CCGGCCGGCACGTCATCCCAAGCGAAATGCGGATTACGGTTGGCTGACAGCGTGACGTGCGACTTGGGATCGATCACGCAGAAGGCGTATTCGCCCGGGATCGCCCGGCCGTCCAAAAACGAATCACTCCAGAGCTTCATCGTCGACTCCTCTCGATGGTCGTTCATCCAGCCGGCCGGCGCGTCTGCAGCCAGAACGTCACCGGGCCGTCGTTGGTCAGTTGCACCTGCATGTAGGCGCCGAACACGCCGGTCGCGACGCCGACTTGGCGTTCGCGGGCGCAGCGCACGAACGCATTGAACAGCCGTTCACCGGCGTCCGGTTCGGCTGCGGGGCTGAAGCTCGGCCGCGTCCCGCTCATCGTATCCGCTGCGAGAGTGAACTGGGGCACGACCAGCAATTCGCCGCCCACGTCCAAGAGGCTCCGGTTCATCCTCCCCTGTTCATCGGGAAAGATGCGGTAGGCAAGCAGCTTCGTGACCAGGGCTTCGGCCTGGCCTTCGTCGTCGGTCCGTTCGGCGCAGACCAGGGCGAGGATGCCGCGGCCGATGTGGCCCGCCACGTTCCCTTCGACAGTCACGGACGCCTGGGTGACGCGCTGGATCAGTGCAATCATCGAAAACATTCTAGGCCCGGTCCGGCGGCGGCCGGCCGGCCATGCCACCGCCCGCGAGCCTTCCGGAAGGCGGACCGGAAAATGAAAAGCCGCCAGTCGCGCGACCGCAACTGACGGCTCGGGTGCCCGCCCGTGAGAGCGGAAGTCAACCGCTATTTCTTCTTGGGCGCGGCCTTGGCCTCCGGGGTCACCGCAATGGCAAGCGCCTCGGTGTATGTCGCCTGGATCTGGTCGCCGACCGCGACCAGCTTGAACTGCTCGGGATCTCGTACTTTCAGTTCCACGGTGCGCTGCGGGCCCTTCACCGTCAGCGTCTGCGTTGCCGCGTCGATCTTCGTGACATCACCGACCACCGTGACCTGGCGCCCGCCGATGCCGGCCGGCTTCTCGCCCGGCTTGGCGCCGGTCACGCCGGCGGTCTCGGTCTTCTCGACCTTCAAGCCTCCGCCCTTCTTCAGTTCGAGCACGAGGGACTCGAGGTACTTGGCCGTCACGGTGTCCCCGACCTTCAGCTGGGCGAAGTTCTTGACGTCCGGTCCGGCCACCATCTTCACCTCATCGCCGCCCGGTCCCTTCAGGGTGATCGTGCGAGTGGCCTT
>JAOUJD010000253.1 GCA_029883565.1 Burkholderiaceae bacterium | reverse complement strand
CTAGCTTGAACATATGGAATGCCGGCGATCCAGGTCGCCGCGACGCAAGGAGGGCAAGGGTCATGCAAGTTCCGCTCCAGATCACGATGCAGGGCATGGATCATTCGGACGCGCTCGAGACCGACATCCGGAACCGCGCCGAGAAGCTCGAACGGTTCCACCCGAAGATGATGAGTTGCCGGGTGACGGTCGAGCAGGTTCGCAGGCATCACCAGCAGGGGCGGCACTTCACCGTCCGGATCGCCGCGCGCGTGCCCGGCGAGGAGATCGCCATCACGCGCGACCATGACGAGGACATCTACGTGGCGCTGCGCGATGCGTTCGACTCGGCCAGGCGCCGGCTCGAGGAGGCGATCCGCGAGAAGCGCGGCGAGGTCAAGGCGCACGATGTCCCGCAGCGCGGCAAGGTGCTGCGCAAGGTGGCGGACGAAGGCTTCGGCTTCATCGGCACCGCCGACGGTCGCGAGCTGTACTTCAGCCGTGAGAACGTCGTGCATCCGGATTTCGAGCAGCTCGAGCCCGGTGCCACCGTCCAGTTCATCGAGGAACTGGCGGCCGAGGGGCCGCAGGCCAAGCGGGTGAGCGCCGGCAAGCACGGCGCATGAAGGCAGGCGGGCGAGGGCGCTGCGTGCCATGACCGCAGCGCCCGTCACGTTGCTGCTGACCGGCGACGTGATGACCGGCCGCGGCATCGACCAGCTGATGCCGACGCCGAACACGCCCGAGCTCTACGAACCGTGCGTGAACGATGCGCGCGAATACGTGCGCCTGACCGAGCGCGCGAGTGGCCCGATCGCGCGGCCCGTCCCGTTCGACTACATCTGGGGCGATGCGCTCGCGCTGTTCGAGCGCATGCGCCCGGCGCTGCGCATCGTCAACCTCGAAACGGCGGTGACGAGCAGCGCCACGCCATGGCCGGAGAAGGGCATCCACTACCGCATGCATCCGGCGCACATCGGCTGCCTGCAGGCGGCGCGCATCGATGCCTGTGCCCTGGCCAACAACCACGTGCTCGACTGGGACCGCGCCGGCCTCGCCGAGACGCTGGCCACGCTGCGCACCGCCGGCATCGCTGCCGCGGGTGCCGGCAATGACGCCGTGCAGGCGGCCCGTCCGGCCGTGCTGCACGTGGCGGACGTTGCGCGCGTGCTCCTGTTCTCGTGTGCGCACGGGTCGAGCGGCGTTCCGGGCGCGTGGCGCGCCTCGGCGACTTCGTCCGGCGTCCATCTGCTGCCGGACCTCGGTCCGCGCACGCTGAAGGAACTGGCTGCGCAGGTCGCTTCCGCGCGGGGCGCCGGCGACGTCGTGATCGTGTCGCTGCACTGGGGCGGCAACTGGGGCCATGCGATCGGCGCGGAGCAGCGGGCCTTTGCGCGCGGCCTCGTCGACGCCGGCGTCGACGTCGTGCACGGCCACTCGTCGCACCATGCGAAGGCCTTCGAGCGATACCGCGACCGGTTGATCCTCTACGGCTGCGGCGACTTCATCAACGACTACGAAAGCATCCGCGGGCACGCGGCGTGGCGCGGCGACCTCGCGCCCGCCTACTTCGTCGTGCTCGACGGCGGTCGCCTGCAGTCGCTGCGCGTGGCGCTGTTCAAGGCGCAGCGCCTGCGGCTGCGGCACGCATCGATGGCGGACCGCGAGTGGTGGCGGGACGCGCTGAACCGCGAGTGCGCCGGTTTCCGCACCGGCTGGACGCTGCAGGGCGACGGGCTGCTCGCGGCCGCGCCGGCATGACCACGGCCGGGGATGCCCCGCTAGTTCGGAACGAAGCGGTAGGCGGACAGTCCGCGTCCCTCGGACGCGAGCACCGGCGAGGACACGTCTTTCAGATAGCGATCGAGGAATTCGACGGCGTAGCGGGTGATCAGCGCCGCGTTCGGGCGCGCCTGCAGACAGCTTGAAGCGCTCGCTTGTCCCAGGCAGCCCAGGTTGGTCCACTCGACGTGCGTGCCGCCCTTGAGCTTCACGTAGTACTTCGGCGCCGGGCTGGTCGCGTACGCGCCCTTGGGCCCTTCCATGTTCGGCGTGATGCCCCAGTCGAACTCCGCGCCCTGGTACATCACGGGGACCGCCAGGCGCGACAGCGTTCCGTGCGCGAGGAACGGCGTGACGAAGGGCGAGAGCGCGATCACGGCCTGCACCTGGCGCGTGCGCCAGGCCGGCCATCCGCCCGCCATGCCGAGCACCGAGTAGCCGCCGAGCGAATGGCCCACCGCGCCGACGCGTGTCGTGTCGGCGATGCGCGCCAGCCCGGCGTCGCCGGCCACGCGCTCGATCGCCGCGCGCAGGTCGTGCAGCCGGCCGATCTCGCTCTGCTCGGTCCACCGCGCGGGATCGAGCAGCGGCTGCTCCGTGCGCAGGTTCTGCAGCCGCAGCGCTTCGCCGTCGATGCTGCAGGTGGCGGCGTCGGCATGGTCCGGTGCGGCGACGACGTAGCCGTGGCGTGCCAGCTCTTCGGTCAGGTAGGTGGACTGCAGCGCGCAGCCGCCCAGCCCGTGCGAGAACAGCACGAGCGGGACGCGCGGGCACGCGGCCGGCGGCGCGTCGCGCGCCACGCTGCCCATCAGCCCGCTGCCGGAGCGTGTGTAGGCGAACGGCTTCTCGGCCGCCGCGGTCGGGTACCAGACAGCGAGCTTGCGGCCGCCCTGCAGCGTGAGCACGCGATAGCCGACGGCCTGCCGGCCGGCGCACTCGGCGGCGCGCGCGACTGCGCCGGCGGCCAGCGCGAGCAGGGCAACGATAAGGGCGGGGAGGAAGCGGGTCATCCGGCAGCCGTGATGGCGATGGCTCAGCCTACCTGATGCATCGGCGACGCCAGCGCACAGTAAGCTGTGCGCAGACACGGGAGGGCATATGCACCTGGAAGGCTCCTGCCATTGCGGCGCGGTGAAGTTCAGCCTGCAGTCCGACTCACCCGTTCCGTTCATGCACTGCCACTGCTCGATCTGCCGCAAGACGGCCGGTGCCGGCGGTTATGCGATCAACCTCGGCGGCGATGCCGCGTCGATGAAGGTCCGCGGCAGCCGGAACGTCACGCGGTTCCATGCGTTGATCCGCGAGCCCGGCCGCCGCTCGCGCCGCTCGCCGGCGTGGCGTCACTTCTGCAGGAAATGCGGCAGCCCGCTGTGGTTGTGGGACCCGCGCTGGCCGGAGCTGATCCATCCGCACGCGTCGGCCATCGACACGCCGCTGCCCAGGCCGCCGCAGGTCGTCGAAGCCGCGCTCGCCTACGCCGCCGACTGGGTCGAGGTGCCGATCGGCAAGGGCCACGTGCTGGTCGACCACTGGCCGCACGAGTCACTGCGCGACTGGCATCAGCGGCACGGGCTGCTGTCCCCGCAGCCGGAGCGGCCGCGCGGCAGGAAGCGTCCGCCCGCCGCCTGACCCTTCGGGGTTCACGGCAGCCTGCGCGTCCTCAGCTGCTCCGAGCGACGACGCAGGGCCTCGGCGACGACCAGCAGCGCGCAGGCCATCAGGATCAGCAGCGTGCCGGCGGCCGTGATGGTGAGGCTGATGTTGTCGTTGATGCCCGCGAACATCTGGCGCGGCAGCGTGCGCTCGCCCGGACCGGTGAGCAGCAGTGCGACCACCACTTCGTCGAACGACGTCGCGAACGCGAACAGCGCGCCGGAGAAGACGCCCGGGAAGATGATCGGCAGCGCGACCTTGCGGAACGTCAGCCACGGCGGCGCGCCGAGGCTTGCCGCGGCGTTGAGCAGGTTGCGGTCGAAGCCGGACAGGGTCGACAGCACGGTCACCAGCACGAAGGGCGCGCCGAGCGCGGCGTGCGCCAGCATCAGGCCAAGGTAGCCGTCGACCAGCCCGACCTTCGCGAACGCGAAGTAGACGCCGACCGCGACGATGACCACGGGCACGACCAGCGGCGCCAGCAGCACGCCGAACAGCAGCCGCCGCAGCGGAAACCGTGCGCGCCAGAACCCGAACGCGGCGAGCGTGCCGAGCGTCGTGGCGATCAGCGTCGCGCCGGTCCCGACGATCAGGCTGTTCTTCAACGCGGGCAGCCAGAGCTCCGAGGTGAAGAAGTCCTCGTACCAGCGCAGCGACAGCCCGGGCAGCGGGAAGTGCAGGAACGATCCGGCCGAAAACGACAGC
>JAOUJD010000252.1 GCA_029883565.1 Burkholderiaceae bacterium | reverse complement strand
GCGCAGCATGTCGAGGCCCTGCCCGGCGACCATCGGGTTGGGGTCCTCCACCGCGGCGATCACGCGCGCCACGTGCGCCTCCGACAGCGCGGTCGCGCATGGCGGCGTGCGACCGAAGTGGCTGCAGGGCTCCAGCGTCACGTAGACGGTGGCGCCGCGCACGTCGTGCCCGTTGCGACGGGCATCGAGCAAGGCTTCGATCTCCGCGTGGTTCGATCCCGGCGGTTGCGTCCAGCCTTCGCCGAGAATGCGTCCATCGCGGACGATCACGCACCCCACGCGCGGATTCGGCGTGGCGTGATACGCCGCGCGCTCAGCGAGCTGCAGCGCGCGCACCATGAACTCGTGATCGGATTCGCTGTACATCGCCGCCGCGACGGGCATCGTGATGGGCAACACGTGATTTTACGCGGCGGCCGTGGTTTACCGAACGGCGTGCGCAATCGGCCGGGCCTCCCCGGCTTTCGCAGGCCCATCACGATTTCCTGACGGCGGCGTCCGCCGCTCGTCTTCCACCCCGAACGGCATGATCGTGCTGCAACGCATCCGTGCGCCGCGCCCGTTGCGCGCAAGCACTTCGCGCGTGAGATGGAAGCTGCTGCTGCGGCGAAGCGGCAGGTCGCGCCGGCGAAGGAACAGGCGCGCGCGCCGCATGCGCCTCTATCCGCCGGCCGCCAGGGAAAGCGACCGGGTGCCGGCGGAACCGGTCGCCGGCCGGTGCGGAAGACGGCGCCGGCTACCTCGCGGCCGCCTTCGTATGGTCCGCGTGGCACATCAGGCAGTCCATGTGCCCCTGCTGGTTCCAGTTCATGGCCTTCTGCGGCGCCAGCGCCGCGTCCGGACCATGGCAGCCGACGCAGTGCCAGACCTCCTTGTCCGGCTTCCACACCGGCGGTTTCCACTTGCCATCGAAGAACTCGTTCAACGCGAGCGTGACCGTGTAGGCGACTTCGCCCGCCACTTTCGAGCAGCGTTCGATCTTGGCGTCCGACTTGATCGTCGCGCCTGCGGCCACGGTCCACTTCGATACCGAGGTATGGCACAGCGGCGACATTGCCCTGACCTTGACCTGCTTCTTCAGCGGCGACAGGTCGTCGAAGCGCTCGGTCGGGAAATCCTGCTCCGCGTACCACCAGAACAGGCGGTCGATGATCTGGTTGTTCTGCTGTTCGTCCGACTTGCCCGTGTACGTCGCCAGGTTGATGATGGTCGACGCGCCGGCGAGCGCGCCGCACAGGGTGCCATGGCCGCCGAAGCCGGCGGCGGCATGCGCCATCATCATGTCCGGCAGCGTCGTCCATGGGTGACCGGCCTTTTCCTTCAGGAGGCTCAGCAGGCTCAGGTAGGACGCCGTGCCGCACCCCCCTTTGGTCCGGTAGAACCGATACGCGCGGCGGCCCGCCTCGAGCGGATCGAGCCTGACCCATTTCCATGGAAGCGGAGGAACGTCGGCGCTCGCGCTGGCCGCCGGCGACGCCCCCAGGGCGGTGACAGCCGTGGCGCCCGTCGCTCCGCCGAGCAGCAGGGCTGCCGACTCCTTGAGAACCGTGCGCCTGGAACTCAGACCCGACCGATCGTCTCCTTCGTTCATGTTCGCCTCGCTTCGCATGCCGGGGGGCGCCACCGCCGAACGCACCCGGTTCGGCCGCGGCGGCGCGACTGTTCCAACCTAGGACGCGTGCCAGCGCCTGCCTTGACCGAACGCAGTCAGGCGGACTTCTGTGCGGCAAGGACGCCGGTATTTCGGGGGAACAGCCAGGCCGGGAAATGCGGCGGGACGAAGACAAAAATGGGCCGCCGGGGGGAATCGGCGGCCCGCACACGGCCGGTATTGCGCCGGCCGCGGCCACGCAAAGTCCTAATGGACTTCGAGGCGCTTGCTGCTCTGCGGAGTGCGCTTGTGCAGCGTAAGCGTCAGCACGCCATCCTCGAAGTGCGCATCCGCGCCGGCGTCCGTGACCTCAACGGGAAGCTCGAACGCGCGCGCATAGCTGGCGGCGAAGCGCTCCGTGTGCAGCACCTTGTCACCTTCCTTCTCTTCCTTCTCCGACTTGGTCTCGGCGCTGATCGCGACGCGAGACCCTTCGACCGTGACGTTGATGTCCTCCTTCTTCGCGCCGGGCATGTCGACCTTGATCTCGTACGTGTCGCCCTTGTCGACCACGTCCATCAAGGCCCGGCCCATCATCGATTCCGCATAACGCGGCATGGCGGCCAACCCACTTCGCGACATGAAGTCGCTGAACATGTCGTCGAACCACGGCATCAGTTCGTTGCGACGACGTACCAGGAGATTTGCCATCCGATCCTCCTTTCCTGGCAATTGACGGTTCGGGAAACCCTCCGAACTCCGCTTTAAGCGTATGTCCGCGACGCTGACCTGCAAGGTCCGGCTCGGCGACCCGATTGACGGTCGTCAACAACGCATCCAGCGTCTGCCGAGGATCGAGCCGAGGCTCAGCGACGACGCGGCCGTCGCGCGGGGCGGACTTCCTTCACCACCTCGGCGAACTCGTCGACGTCCTCGAAGCTGCGGTACACGGAGGCAAACCGGATGTAAGCGACCTTGTCGAGGCGCTTGAGCTCGCGCATCACGAGTTCGCCGAGCTTCTCGCTCTTGATTTCGCGCTTCGCCGTCGACAGCAGCTTGTCCTCGATCCGCGCGATCGCCTCGTCCACCGCCTCGCGCGGGACGGGCCGCTTGCGCAGGGCCAGCTGCATCGATCCGCGCAGCTTCTCCCGGTCGTACTCGGCGCGCCCGCCGCCGCGCTTGATGATGCTGGGCATCGCGAGTTCGACACGCTCGTAGGTCGTGAAACGCTTGTCGCAGGCCAGGCAACGGCGGCGACGGCGGATGATCGCGCCCTCGTCCGACCCGCGCGAGTCGATCACCTGGGTGTCGGCGTTGTGGCAGAAGGGACAGCGCACGTCAGTCTCCCTCGTGTACGCGACCCTGCGGGTCGCACGTGCACTCGGTCGAACAAGTCAGCGGCCCGGGCTTCGGGTGGCCGCGCGCCCGGGCCGAAGACACCCGAACGAACAAACGACGCGCCGCCAGGGCGGCTCTCTTGACCTGCCGGAACGGGCCGAGGCGGAGCATGGCGCGAAAGTGTACGCGGGGATGCGTACGGCCCGCCCTGCGCCCCTCGCTCAGCGGTAGACGGGGAACCGCTCCGTGAGCACGCCCACCTCACGGCGGACGCGATCGGCCGTCACAGGATCGCGCGGGTTGTCGAGCAGGTCGGCGATCAGGTTCGCCGTCTTCTCGGCTTCCGCCTCCTTGAACCCGCGGGTGGTCATCGCCGGGGACCCGAGGCGGATGCCGCTGGTCACCATCGGCTTCTCCGGGTCCTTCGGAATCGCGTTCTTGTTGATCGTGATGTGCACCTGGCCCAGCAACGCCTCGGCGTCCTTGCCGGTGATGCCCTTGGCGCGCAGGTCGACCAGCATCAGGTGGCTTTCAGTACGGCCCGAGACGATGCGCAGGCCGCGCTTGACCAGGGTCTCGGCCATCACGCGCGCATTCGCGAGGACCTGCTGCTGGTAGCCCTTGAATTCCGGCGCCAATGCCTCCTTGAAGGCGACCGCCTTGGCGGCAATCACGTGCATCAGCGGTCCGCCCTGCAGGCCAGGGAACACCGCCGAGTTGATCGCCTTCTCCAGGCGCGGCTTCATCAGGATCAGGCCGCCGCGCGGGCCGCGCAGCGTCTTGTGCGTGGTCGAGGTGATCACGTCGGCGTGCGGGATCGGGCTCGGATAGACGCCGGCCGCGATCAACCCGGCGTAGTGCGCCATGTCGACCATGAAGACCGCATCGACATCGCGCGCGACCTGCGCAAAGCGCGCGAAGTCGATCTTCAGCGCATAAGCGGAGGCGCCCGCGATGATCAGCTTCGGCCGGTGCTGGTGCGCCAGGTTTGCCATGGCGTCGTAGTCGATTTCCTCGCGCTCGTTCAGGCCGTAGCTGACGACCTTGAACCACTTGCCGCTGATGTTGAGCGGCATGCCGTGGGTCAGGTGGCCGCCTTCGGCGAGGCTCATGCCCATGATCGTGTCGCCCGGATTGAGCAACGCCAGGAACACCGCCTCGTTGGCCTGCGCGCCCGAGTGCGGCTGCACGTTGGCA
>JAOUJD010000251.1 GCA_029883565.1 Burkholderiaceae bacterium | reverse complement strand
CCATGGTGCACTCGATCGACTCGTCCGCGGAAGCCCTGCGCGTGGCGAAGTCCCACGTCGAGCTCAACGGCCTGCCGGCCGGCGCGGCCGAGTGGGACGGAGGAGATGCGTTCGATGCCTTGCGTTCGCTGAAATCGCAGGCGGCTCAGTTCGACCTGATCGTGCTTGATCCGCCGAAGTTTGCGTCGAGCCACCATCATGTCGAACGCGCCGCGCGGGCCTACAAGGACATCAATCTGAACGCGCTGAAGCTGCTCGCCCCCGGAGGAAACCTGCTGACCTTCTCGTGCTCGGGCGCGATCGACGTCGACCTGTTCCAGAAGATCGTCGCGGGCGCAGTGATCGACTCGGGGGTCGAGGCCTGGCTGGTGCAGCGCCTGGCGGCGGCGAGCGACCACCCGCTGATGATGACCGTGCCGGAATCTGAATACCTGAAGGGCGTGTGGCTGCGGCGGGTAAGGTAAGTCCCCGGTGCGCCGGTTCCGGGCGCGCTCGCCAGTTCCACTACACTACGCGCCCTCTTCGCAGGCTGCCTGTCACGGTCGCGCAGGGAAACCAAGGAGTGCCAGCATGCAAGCCACCCAGTCCCAGGTGCCGGTGACGGTCCTGACCGGATTTCTCGGCGCCGGGAAGACGACGCTGCTCAATCGCATCCTGAGCGAGGAGCACGGCCAGAAGATCGCGGTCATCGAGAACGAGTTCGGGCCCGAGGGTGTCGATCACGAGTTGCTGGTCGCGGACACGAACGAGCAGATCGTCGAGATGAACAACGGCTGCATCTGCTGCACGGTTCGTGGCGACCTCGTGCGCATCCTGTCGGACCTGAAGACCCGGCGCAGCGCGGGCAAGCTCGATTTCGAGCGGGTGATCATCGAGACCACGGGCATGGCAAATCCGGGGCCGGTCACGCAGACCTTCTTCATGGACGATGACATTGCGTCGTACTACCTGCTCGACGCCGTGCTGACGGTCGTCGACGCCAAGCACGGCCACGACACGCTGGACAAGCAGCCGGAAGCGCAGAACCAGGTCGGCTTTGCCGACCGCATCCTGCTGACCAAGACCGACCTCGTTTCCGAGGAAGAGACGGCGTCGCTGAAGGATCGTCTTGTCCGGATGAACCCGCGAGCGCCGATCAAGGCGGTCAACTTCGGGCAGGTCCCGATCAAGGAAGTGCTGGACCTGCGCGGATTCAATCTCAACGCCATCCTCGAGATCGACCCCGCGTTTCTTGCCGGCGAGCATCCTGACGCGGTCAAGGCGCGGGGGGAAAAGGGCCACGGACACGCCCATGACCACGAACATGACCATGATCATCACCATCATGATCATGGCGATGATCATGGAAATCATGGCCACCACCATGACGACGCGATCAAGGCGTTCGTGTTCCAGTCCCATCGGCCGTTCGACCCGGCGAAGCTGGAGGAGTACATGGGAGCGCTGACTCAGGTTTACGGGCAGGACATGCTCCGGTATAAAGGCGTGCTTTTCATGAACGGGACCAACCGTCGCATGATCTTCCAGGGCGTGCACATGCTCATGGGAGCGGATGTCGGACGCCCGTGGGGCAAGGACGAGAAGCCCTCCACCAAGATCGTGTTCATCGGTCGCAATCTTCCGAAGGAAGCGATTCTCAAGGGTCTTGAGGCGTGCCTCGCGCGCTGACGAGTTCCCACACCAACTGAAGCGGGAAGAGGTAACCATGGCTGCAGCAAAGAAATCGCTGGCCAAGAAAGCGGCAAAGCCTTTGGCGAAGAAGGCCGGGTCGCCGAAGTCGGCCGCAAAGAAGCCCGTCAAGAAGCCGGTCAAGAAGCCGGCACCCAAGCCGACGGCCAAGAAGGCCCCTATCGCCAAGGGCAAGGCTCCGGCGAAGAAATCCGCGAAGCCCGCGCCGTCGCGCGCGGCGAAGCCTTCGAAGGCCGTCAAGGCGCCGGCGAAGGCCGCTGCACCCGCAAAGAAGGTGTCTGCCGCGCCAGGCAAGGCCGCCGCGGTACCGCCGGCGAAGAAGCCCCAGGCGCCGCGATCGGCCCGGAGTGAAAAAGCGGCTCGTCCACCGGTTGCGGCCCCCTCGGGCGCGCCGATCGCGCCGCTGGCACAGGTCAGCAACGCGCCCAGCGCTGCGCCCGCGCCAAGCCCGAAGGACCTGGCCGCCGCGCACGAGTACCTGCTGGCCCGATCGGCCACGAGAAGCGAGGAACCGGTAATGGTCAACGGGAAACGTCTGCCGACCGAGGGCGAACTCCTCAAGATGGCAGAGGCCGATTACATGAACGAGCAGCAGCTGGCGTTCTTCAAGCACCGCCTGCAGCAGATGGAGCGCGAGCTTCTGCAGAACGCCGACGAGACGACCGAACACCTGCGCGAGACGGTGATCGTTCCGGACCCGGCAGATCGCGCGACGATCGAGGAAGAGCACGCGCTGGAACTGCGCACGCGCGACCGCGAGCGCAAGCTTCTCAAGAAGGTGCAGCAGGCGCTGGCGCGCATCGACGGCGGCGACTACGGATTCTGCGAGGAGACGGGCGAGCCGATCGGCATTCCCCGCCTGCTGGCGCGTCCAACCGCGACGCTTTCACTCGAGGCGCAGCAGCGCCGCGAGATGAAACAGAAGATGTACGGCGACTGAGCCGCCTTCCGGCGCAGGGCCTTCGCCCTGCGCCTGCGCGACGGAACTCGGCGTGCGGTGAGCTGGCAAAAGGCGATCGGACCGAGGGCGGTTTTCGCGGGCCCGGCTGCCCGGATGGCGTCGTAGCCGACAGACGGGATTCCCCTCCAGATCAGCGGTTTGGCGAGGGGTAAAGTTGCTACTATCGATGCGACTATGGCTCTCCGGTCGGACTTCCCGTCGGTTGGTGTCGTGCGCGCCCGCGCGCGGGCGGAAGGCTGTGCCCTCCTAGGCCGAACGAATGACCTCGACCTACCCTCGGGGCGGGGCCGCTCCAGGCTTCCGGATGCGAGACTCTGTCCGAACGTTGCTCTGTGCGCCATCGCGCGGCGAACGCGCGCCGCGTTCGACCGTCGCACCCACGCGTAGGGTAAGGATTCGTGGTCTTTTCCTTCTTCAAAAAGGACCCCAAGGAAAGGGGTGACCAGGGCGCCAGGAGCGGCCGCGCTGCCTCGCGCGCGGTCGGTCGCCCGCTCCCGGGACCCGTGAGCCGAAGCCCGGCTCCAACGGCCCCGCGTGCTGCGCCTCCCACGGCCGCTGCGCCCGACAAGGACCTGGCCCGTACGCTCGCGATGGAAACCGCGGCAAAGATCGACGCGATCGAGTCCGAGATGGCGCGTGACTTCCTGCGCCCGAGCGGGCGTTCTTCCGAGTTCCCGAATTCCGCGGCCAACTCGACGCTCGCCCGTCCGTCGCAGCAGCCGGTCTCATCGGTCGCCGCGCCAGCAGTGTCGGCAGCACCGGCGCCACCACCCGCGGCACCGATGCCGGCTGAAACGCTCGATCCCGGAACGGACGACTGGCAAGGCAACGCGAACGCCATCGAACTGCACGGGGAAGGCACGGGGTCGGCGATCGAGGAGACGGCGATCCTCTTCGCCAACGGGTTGCTCGAACCAGCGGAAGCCGGCCTGCGCGCCGCGATCCAGGCTGACGCGCTTGGAGATTCGGCGCAGCGCGGATGGCTGATGCTGTTCGAACTCCTTCAGCAGCGCGCCGACAAGGCGGCCTTCGACAGCCTCACGATCGAGTACGTTCTGCGCTTCGAAAGCTCGCCTCCCGCGTGGATCGAATACAAGGAAGAGGGCGCCGTCGTCACTCCCGCCGGCGCGGCGCCGCCGGCTGGCGCCCCGGTGATCGCTCTGCCCGACGTCGTGGACGCGAGCGTGGTGAAGCACCTGGAGCAGTTGAAGCAGCAGTCGCTGGTCCACCAGTCCATCACGCTGGATGCCTCGAACGTGCGCACGATGGACATGGTCGGTGCCGAACTGATGCTGCGCGTCCTCAATGCCTTCAAGCGCGCCAGCCACGAACTGATCGTGATGGGCGCCGACCAGCTGGTCACGCCCCTGCGCGCGGCGGTCGAGGCGGGCCGCCGCGATCCGAGCGATGCCGTCTGGATGCTGCTGCTCGAGGTGTTTCGCCTGCTCAACCGCCAGCACGACTTCGAGGAAACAGG
>JAOUJD010000250.1 GCA_029883565.1 Burkholderiaceae bacterium | reverse complement strand
CTCGCCGGGGCGCCCGCGGGGCGCCCCGGCGGAGCACTCCCCCCCGCAACACCATCGCCTGCCCCGGCGGTGTAGCGTCTGCTCCGGTGCAATCGCCACCGGCCAGACTCGATGACGCTGCCGCCCATTCCCGCGCCTCCTCCGCCTCCCTCGCGACGTGCTGCGCTACGGGCGCTCGTCGCCGGCGCGCTCGCGCTGGGACTGCCCCTGCGTTCGAGGGCACAGGCGCTGCCGGTCGCGCCGCTCACCCGGCCGCTCCCATCCTCCGGGGAAGCACTGCCGCTGGTCGGCCTCGGCAGCTGGATCACGTTCAACGTCGGCAGGGACCAGGCACTGCGCGAGCAGTGCTTCGCGGTCATGCGCGCATTCTTCGAGTCGGGCGGCCGCCTGATCGACTCGTCGCCGATGTATGGCTCGTCGCAGGAAGTGATCGGGGAAGGCCTCGACCGACTAGGGCATCCGCGCAGCCTGTTCGCTGCAGACAAGGTGTGGATCGGCGCCGGCGCGCGCGGGCCGGAGCAGATCGAGGCGTCTCGCCAGTTCTGGCGCGTGCCGCGGTTCGACCTGCTGCAGGTCCATAACCTTCTCGCCTGGCAGGAGCACCTGCCGACCCTGATGGCGATGAAGGCGGACGGCCGCCTGCGGTATGTGGGCATCACGACGTCCGAAGGACGGCGGCACCGCGAGTTCGAGCAGGTGATGCGCAGTCACCCGCTCGACTTCGTGCAGCTCACGTACAACGCCGTCGATCGCGAGGCCGAGCAGCGCCTGCTGCCGCTTGCGCGCGAGCGCCGGATCGCCGTGATCGTGAACCGCCCGTTCCGCCGGGGCGACCTGACCCGCGCCCTTGCACGTCACCCGCTGCCCGGCTGGGCCGCAGAGATCGGGTGCGTGTCGTGGGCGCAAGTGCTGCTCAAGTTCATCGTCGCGCACCCTGCGGTGACCTGTGCGATCCCGGCCACATCGAACCTGAGTCACGTGCGCGAGAACCTGGCGGCCGCCCGCGGGCCGCTGCCCGACGAAGCGCTGCGCCGACGCATCGCAAGCGACGTTGAAAAGCTTGCCCGATGACGGAGTGGTGGACCTACCGGCCGTCGGACTTCCTTCTGTTCGCGCCGCGTACCTACTACCGGCTCGTCGAGTTGTACAACACGGATGTCTGGCCAGCGCAGCTCGCGGCGGTCGCCATAGCCCTGCTGCTGCTGCTGCTCGCATGGCGCGGGGGGGAGCAGGCAGGACGCGCAGCGGCGGCCGTGCTCGCCACCGCCTGGACCTTCGTCGCCTGGCGCTTTCACTGGCTGCACTACGCGACGATCAACTGGGCCGCGGCCTACTTCGCCGGCGCCTTCGCTGCGCAAGCCCTTCTTCTCGCCGGGGCTGGCGCCGCCAGCGCGCTGCGTTTCGGTCCGATCACGCCGGGCCTGCGGATTGCGGGCGTGGCCGTGGCGATGGTGGCGCTCGCGCTGCAACCCGCTCTGGCGCTCGGGCTCGGCCGACCGTGGGCACAGGTCGAGGTCGTCGGCCTGGCGCCTGATCCGACCGCGGTCTTCACGCTCGGCCTTCTGCTGCTGGCACGGCAAGCGCCCTGGTGGCTTTTCCCCATCCCGGTGTTCTGGTGCCTGACCTCCGGCATGACGCTCTGGACGATGGGCGCCGCGGACGCATTCGTCCCGCCGCTGGCTGCCGTCACGACCATCGTCGCCGCCTTCGCGACGCGATCTCGAGTCCGCTGAACCGCGGGCGCTAATGCGTCCGCATGGGCGCGGCTACGACTTTCGTACGAAGGCGGAGCGCGGCGCACTCAATAGACTGGCCCGACTACGGTCCACCCGCCCTCGATCATGTCGAACACCCGCTGGCTGTTTCACCTCCGCGCGCTGCCGCACGCGGCGCTGGCTGTTGCAGCCTGTACCACCGGTTCGGCGCCGCTCGCGCAGACCGGCAACGCCGCGGCCGGGCAGGTCCTGTACCAGCAGCCGGTCAATTTTCCGGTTTCCGGCCTGCTGAACTGCGAGGACTGCCACGGCCCGGCCTACCTCTTCCAGAGGGCTGCCAGCGCGAGCGCCATCAGCGGAGCCATCGCGGGCAACAAGGGCGGCATGAGCGCCTATTCGTTCCTGACCTCCCAGCAGATCAGCGACATCGCGGCGTATGTGGCCGTCGCCGCGCCGCCGCCTCCGCCCCCGCCCGTCTCGCCACCGCCTGCGTCCAGCCCTCCTCCCGCCACGCCGATGGCATCGCCGAATCCGGCGATGCTCCCGACGACCGCCCTGGGCGCGACAAGCGGCGTCGTCAACGTGCTCTTCACCAATACGGCAGCGGTCAATGTCACCTTCAATACGCCGGCCATCGCCGCCGCTTCCGGCGACGCAGCCGACTTTCTCGTCGCCGCGCCCACCTCCGGCACGGCGCAGTGCATCAGCGGCCGCGTGATGGCGCCCGGGACCAGTTGCTCGTTCGGAGTGCAGTTCTCACCACGAGCCAGCGGGACGCGGACCGCCACGTGGACCATCAGCTTCTCCGGCGCGGTCGCGCCACGCACGCTGACCATGCAGGGATCGGCGACCGCGACATCGGCGGCCGCCCCGCCGCCAGCGCCCGCACCCGCGCCAACGTCGGCGAATGCGCCGACCTCTGGAGGCGGTGGCGCGCTCGAGTGGGCGAGCCTGGCGACGATCGCGTGGCTGGCCGCGCGCCGCCGCCGCGCCCGTCGCTGATACGGGTCGCGCGGGTTCAGCGCGTCCTGCGCGTGCGGCTCCCTGCGGACTTTGACGAGCGCGATGCCTCGGCCGTCAGCCAATCGGTGAACACCTTCACCTCGTTGCGCCTTGCTGCGCCCGCAGCGACGACGAGCCAATAGGCGCGGTCGGACGGCCAGGCGTGCCGTTCGCCGGGCAGCGCGAGCGCAAGGCGCCGGTCCTCGAGCAGATCGTTGATGAGAGGAATCCGGCCGAGCGCGACGCCCTGGCCTGCGATGGCCGCCTGCATCATCTGGTCGTAGTGGCTGAATGACAGGCCCCTGCGGCGTGGCGGGGCAACCTCCATCGCCGCGCACCAGGCCTTCCAGGACAGCCAGGAGCCTGCACCTTTCGGATCGTCTCGATCGAGCAGCGGCATGGCCAGCAGGTCGTCCATCGTGCGCACCCGGCCCTTCTTCAGCAACAGCGGGCTTGCCACCGGCGTCACCAGTTCGCCGAACAGCCTGACCGCGCCCGGCCCTGCCATCGCCGCCGGGCAGTAGCGGATCGCCATGTCGGCCGGCACCCGATCGAGTTCGCGCAACGCGTCGTCCGCCACGCAGTGCACCGGGATGCCGGCGTGCCGGGCCTGGAAGTCGGCCAGGCGCGGCACCAGCCACAGCGAGGCGAAGGTGACGGTCGTCGTCAGCCGCACCACGGGCTCGGGCCGCGCGCGCACGGCGGCTGTCGCCTCGCGCAGATTGGCCAGTGCCCTCGCGACATCGCGGTAATAGCGCTCGCCCGCTTCGGTCAGCACCAGCGCGCGTGTGCGCCGTTCGAACAACTTGACCCCGAGCTGCTCCTCGAGCTGCTGCACCTGGCGGCTCACCGCCGACTGCGTGAGAAATAGTTCCTGCGCGGCGGTCGTGAACGACAGCAGGCGCGCCGCCGCCTCGAAGCCGCGCAGCAAGTCCAGCGAAACCGGAAGGTCACGTGTGGGATTCATTCCTGCAGCGCATGCATCGCATCCCGGGATTTCGTTTGTCGCCGCGGTCGCAGCGGACCACAGTCTGCCTCACACGCAAAGAGGTGACCACATGAACTCACACTGCACGCCTGATCCCTCCATCGCCATGACGCTGAGCGTCGAACACACGCCGATGTCCCTGCGACTGCCAGCCGGCGCCGTGATCTTCACGGTGCGAGGCGAGACCTGGATCACGCAGGAGCGGGTGGCGGGGGACATCATCCTCGGGCCGGGCGAACGCTACGACGTCTCCAGCCGGGAACAGATCGTGATCAGCGCGACCGGCCAGTCGGCCGTAGTGCATGTCGTCGCGTCCGAATCCGCCCTGGCCCGCTGCACGCGCGACGTGCACGACTACGCGCGCCGCATTGCCGGATTGCTCCGGCGTGAGGCGGTGGACCGGGCAGCGTCGGTCGCTGCGCAC
>JAOUJD010000249.1 GCA_029883565.1 Burkholderiaceae bacterium | reverse complement strand
GACCAAACTGGACCCGGTGGGCGGATTCGAACCGCAGCGTCTGCTGGAGCGCGGCACGGACTGGACGGCCGATCCCGTCACGCTGGGCGTGACGACCTCCATGAGCGTCGACGGCTCGCCCATCACCGGCAGTGAGCGCCTGACGGGCGCGATCCGGAACTTCCAGTACCTGGTGGCGAGCGAACCGCAGAGCGCGGGAGGCTCCGGCTCCACGCAGACGGGCACCCTGACGGACGTCATGCACTACTACTGGAGCCACGACCTGCGCGGCGACCTGCGCAATTCGCTCGACCCGTCGCCCAACGACCGCGCCTTCTGGCAGCACCTGTCCACCTACGTGGTGGGGTACGGCGTGAACGCGTCGATGGACGATCCGACAGCAAGTCCGTCGCTGCGGGCGACGTTCCGGGCCCGCAACACGATCCCCTGGCCGACCCTCGGACTCGAGGCCTGCCGGCAGCTGGATGACAATGCGCAGGACACGGCGCTGGATTCCAAGCGGCCGACGCCCTGCATCCACACCGTGTCGCCGTCCGGTAACCGCATCAACGACACGCTGCGCGCGGCCCTGTCGAGCGCGGGCGACTTCTTCTCCGCCAACAGTCCGTCTCAGTTGCGCGCGAGCCTGGACGCGGTCTTCTCGGCGATCAACGCGGAAAACGCCGCCGGCACTTCGCCGTCCTTCTCGAATCCGACGGTCTCGGCCGGTTCGCTCTTCATCCAGAGCGGCTTCTTCACGAACACCTGGGAAGGGTACGTCAAGGCGTATGACGCGCCGGCCTACCTGAACTTCCTCGCGAGCGGCGGTGCCGAGCCGGCGCCGGAATGGAGCGCGAATTTCCCTGCGCCCGCCGCGCGCAACATCTTCACGTCGACCGACGAGTCGACCGCGGCAGCATTCGCCTGGTGCAGCCTGAGTTCAGCGCAGCGAAGCGCCCTCGATCCGGTGTACGCGGGCGCGAGCAGCTGCCCCGTGGCGGCGCCGTCGATCCTCACCTACCTGCGCGGAGACGCGACCAACGAGCGACGCAATGGAGGAGTGTTCCGTGACCGGCGCAACACGGTGCTCGGCGACATCGTGAATTCGAACCCGCTGTACTCGAAGGCCACCGACCTCGCTTATCAGCTGTCGCCGGCCGCTTCGTACTCGGCGAGCGGCACGCAGGGCTACGACACCTATCGCGCCTACGTGCTGGCGAAGAAGACGAGTCGCATGGAAACCGTGATGTTCGGCGCGAACGACGGCATGTTCCACATCCTCGATGCGCGCACGGGCCAGGCCACGAGCGGACGCGAGATCTTCGCCTACGTTCCCCGCTCCGTCTACGGCCAGCTGCGGCAGTTGTCCGACCCGGTCTACACGCACCGCTATACGGTCGACGGTCCGGTGATCGAGGGCGACGTATGGAACGGCAGCACGTGGAAGACGATGGCGATCGCCACGACCGGGGCGGGCACGCCCGGCATCTTTGCGCTCGACGTCACTTCGCCGGGCTCGGGGATGGACGGAACCAACGTGATGTGGGACATCACCGCGGCTGACCACTCGGACTCCGACGTCCGCAACAACCTCGGCCACGCGATCGGCGCCGGGGTGATCGGCAGCGTTCGCTATGACGTCGACGGCAATCCGGCGACTGCACCCAACGGCAAATGGGCCTACATCGTCGGCAACGGCTACGAGGGATCGAGCCGCAAGGCCGTGCTGCTCGTGCTCAATGCCCTGGACGGCTCGCTGATCCGTGCGATCGACACCGGCGTCGGTAACGGCGGCTCGCCCAACGGGCTCGGCGCGGTGACGCCCGTGTACGACGGCAACCGCAACATCATCGCCGTGTACGGTGGCGACAAGCTCGGCAACCTGTGGAAATTCGACCTGAGTTCCACCGACCCGTCGAGCTGGAAGGTGTTCAACGAGCAGCCGACAGGCTCGAGCAAGCCGCTGTTCACGGCGAGCAACGGTGGCGTGACGCGGCCGATCCACCAGGCACCGCGGATCACCCAGCACCCGCTGGGCGGCCTGTACGTGACGTTCGGGACCGGCAAGTACTTCGACGTGGGCGACCCGGCCAACACGGACGACCAGGGCATCTTCGCCATCTGGGACAAGGGCCAGGTCACGCCGATTGCGTTTGCCGATGTCCAGTTGATCCAGACCGAGGAGTACACGAGCGGCGGTGAGACCTTCCGCAACCTGTACGCCCCGGATCTCGCCAGCTTCGACTGGAACGACAAGGGATTCTGGGTGCGCTTGCGTCCGCGGCTGGCCGCGTCGAACGGCGAACGCGTCATCGCGCCTCTGACACTCGACGCCGGCATGCTGGTCGTCACGACCTTCGCTCCGGAGAACGGCACGGACCCATGCATCCCGGGCGGCAGTTCGTACCTGTACCGCATCGATCTCGCGGGTGGCTTCACTCAGGGCGCGTTCGGAACGGCGGGTGCGACCACGATCGGAAGGCGGGTGAATCCGGGAACCGTCGGCGGACTGGTGCCGCTCTACCAGCCGGTTGACCCGGGCGCAACGGTTGCCAATGTCATGACCGCGGACGAGGTGAAGACGATGATGTCGAATCCGAAGTACCGCATGTCGGGCAACCAGCCCGTGCAGCAGGGGGTGACCGGCGTCTGCGTGCATGCCGGCCTGCGCGTCGACGGCACGGTGGCTCGGATTCCGACCAACTGCGCGGGCCTGATGCCGTTGCGGTCGTGGCGGCCGATGCGATGAGGGCGCTGATGCGCGTTCGCGGGTTCTCGCTGATGGAGGTCCTCGCGGCCATGGCGATTCTCGCCGTGCTGACTGCCATCGCGATCCCCAGCTACACCGCCTACATCGCCCGCGGCAACCGGGCCGTCGGGCGGGCTGTGCTGCTGGAGGCGCAGAACTGGATGGAGCGCTGGCGCACGGAGCGGGGCCGTTACGACGACCCCGCCAACGCCAACAACCCGCCTCCCACCTTTCCCTGGACGCAGGCCCCGCGCACGGGGACGGCCGCGTACACCGTCGCGGTTGCGGCGACCGCGGCGACCTATTCGATCACCGCTACCGCGACCGGCTCGATGACCGGGGATCCGTGCACCACGCTGACCATCGACCAGACCGGGTTGCGTACGTTCACGGGCGGCAGCGGCTCGCAGGAAATCTGCTGGGGGCGCTAAACCCGGGCGGCCGGCCTGCCGTGGCATCATCGGCGGGTGACGTCCTGGCCCGCTGTCATCACCGTTGACCCGATCCACCGCGCCGCTGGCGCGGTGCGCATGCCGGGCTCGAAAAGCATTTCCAACCGCGTCCTGCTGCTCGCGGCGCTCGCCGACGGAGCGACGCTCCTGCTCGACCTGCTGGATGCCGATGACACGCGCGTGATGCGCGACGCGCTCTCCGCGCTCGGAGTCGACCTTGAAGCGGCGGACGGCGGCCTGCGCGTCAGAGGCTGCGCGGGACGTTTCCCGCGACGTGAAGCGCAACTCTTCCTGGGGAACGCGGGAACCGCCTTTCGCTCGCTGACGGCTGCGCTCGCATTCGCAGGCGGTCATTACGTGCTCGACGGCGTGCCGCGCATGCGCGAGCGGCCGATCCGCGATCTCGTCGACGCCCTGAACGATCTGGGCGCCCGGATCCGTTACGTGGAACGGCCCGGGTTTCCGCCGCTTTCGATCGAGCCTGCGGACGCGCTTTGCGAAACCCAAGTCACCGTGCGCGGCGACGTCTCGAGCCAGTTCCTGAGCGGACTGCTGATGGCGGCGCCGATGGTGGCGCCGGCCGATGGCCTGCACATCGCCGTGCAGGGAACGCTCATATCGAAACCCTACGTGGCGATGACCCTTGCGCTGATGCGACGGTTCGGCGTGACCGTCAAGGAGCAGGGCAGCCGGTTCGTGGTGCC
Source organism: Burkholderiaceae bacterium (assembly GCA_029883565.1). GTDB lineage: Bacteria > Pseudomonadota > Gammaproteobacteria > Burkholderiales > Burkholderiaceae_F > JAOUJD01. The sequence continues at coordinate 253 of JAOUJD010000249.1, read as the reverse complement.
GCCTGGCGTGTACCGCTCACCGGGCCGCTTCGCCGTCGAAGGCGACGCCAGCGGCGCGTCGTACTTCCTGGCGCTCGGAGCGATCGCCGGCGGTCCCGTGCGGGTCGAGGGGGTGGGGCGCGACAGCGTGCAGGGCGATGTCCGTTTCGCCGAGGCCCTCGCCGCCATGGGTGCCGAGGTCGAGGTCGGCGAAGACTTCATCGAGGCGAGGGCTCCCGGGACCGGCCGACTGCGCGCCATCGATGCGGATTTC